>JAGLDW010000470.1 GCA_023145395.1 Lentisphaeria bacterium
AAAAGCAATGTTTCCGATGCCGTGCGCTGGGTGCTTGGCGAACAGCGTGCCCGCGCACTGCGCGGTGCCAAGATGGAAGACATCATCTTTAACGGCACCGATTCACAAAAGCCTCTGGGCATGGCCGAGGTCAGTATCACACTCGCCGAGTGCTCAGGATTCCTTGGCATAGAATATGACGAGGTCTGCATTGCCCGCCGCGTTTTCCGTTCCGGCGAAAGCGGCTACTTCATTAACCGAAAAGCCTGCCGCCTCAAGGATATCCAACGGCTCTTTATGGATACCGGCATCGGCACCGATTCCTACTCCATCCTTGAACAAGGAAAGATTGACCAAATCCTTAGTTCACGCCCGGACGACCGACGAGCCGTCTTCGAGGAGGCCAGCGGCATCACCAAATTTAAAGCCGACAAAAAAGAGGCGCTACGCAAACTCGAACACACCGAAGCCAATCTGCTGCGTCTCGCCGACGTCATCCGCGAAGTCAAACGACAAATCATCTCGCTCCAGCGGCAGGCCGGAAAGGCCAAACGCTACAAAGATCTCGCCGAGGAAGTGCGTGGGCTGGACATCTATGTGACCCGCGAAAAGCTGGCGGAATACGCACAGAAGATCAACGAGTTCACCGGCGAGCTGCAAGTCCTCGAGCGCAAACTGCGTGAGCTGCACGAGCAGGTGGAATCCGCCGAGTCCGAGGCCGAAAGCTCTCGTCAGGCTCTGACCCATTTGGAGGAAACGATCTCGCAAGCTATGGAGCAGGCTTCCGCCGCCCGAGGCGAGCTGGAGCGCACCCGCAACCTGATCGCCATGAACACCGACCGCATCGCGGAGCTTGCCACCCTCGCCCAGCGCAACACACAGGAGACTGAAGAGGCCCGCGTACGGCTCGAAACCCACCGCACTGAACTCACCAAAATTATTGACGAAATGGCCTCCTCCGAAATCGAGAAGACCAGCGCAAAGGAAGAGCTCGACCATGCGACACAGGCGCAACGGGAAGTAGAAGAGCAAATGAACGCCACCCGCGCACAGCTCAACGGCCTGCGCAATGAGTCTATTGCCCTCGACAGCACCTCCGCAAAAATGCAGAACGAGCTCAACGAACTCGATGCCCGCGACCGCTCTGCCATGCTCAAGAAAGAGCGCCTCGCCACCGAGAAGACCGAACTCGACCGATCACTTAAATCCTTCGTGGAACATCAGCAAGAGATGGATGCCAAAGCCGAAGCCCTTTCCGGAAAAGTCGCCGAGCAAGCCCTAACACTCAATACCCTCACAGGTGAGCGCAGCGGACGTAAAGAGCGCATCGTCGAGAAGGAACGCGCGCTGAACGAAAACCTTAAAACCGCCGCCGCGAAACAGGCCCAGCTTGAAATGCTCTCCGGCGGTGAAGCCCGACAAGAAGGGTTCCCGCCCGGCGCACAAGTGCTGCTGGA
>JAGLDW010000471.1 GCA_023145395.1 Lentisphaeria bacterium
GTAAGAGATCCCGACGGAAACGCAAACGGAATCAGCGGTGGCGATGGCTCAACGTCCTCCGACATCGACGAACAGATGGTCGGAGCAAACGGTTCGAGCCGATAGCGAATTACAGTCTCCTCGTTAGGCGGAAGGATGAAACCGTCAGTTGGGAACAGGACCTTTGTCGAGAGGCCGACGACATCGTGATCCTCCCGCGCACGCAGTCCCCGCTGACCGTTGGAGAACGTGTTACAGAACAGCATCCACGGCACCTGAGGGGCGGCCGGCTCACCAATGGAGACGACCGGAAGGCCGAAGGACATGTTGTTTTCGGCGCCGCTCAGCTCCCCCGCAGCGACATCGACATAGCTGTGGTACCCGATTCCGATTCCAGGCCGATTAGTGCTAATCCAGATGACAGGGCGATATAGGCCGGGGGCCAGATCCGCGGGCAGGCATCCGCCAACCGAGAAGGGGATTCGCAGTTTGTCGCCGTCTCGGTGTGTCTCATCAACTTGAACTGTCCATTTCAACGAGAGCGGTGTGTAGTTGGAGTGACGCCCGTCCGATCCGTTTTCGATGGGGAGTCCAGTTGGCGCGACTTGCGTCGACACACCGCGGTTAATCCGGAGAATCTGATCTCCACTCGCGTTTGTCAATCGCTCCAGCTCGACCTGGAGCGTTACAGTGTGCCGTCCCACAAGTAGCTGTTCAGCCGCGACACGAGAGAGAAGCGTCAACTCGCCCTCGATAGTCATTCGATCCTCAGCAGAGTAGTCCAGACGATCGACTCTCCCTTCAGCCCACCAGTGCCCTTCGGGATACATCCCACCGGAGAGCACAAACTCGGTTTCATCTCGGGTTACGTCGGGATTGGCTGGTGCACGCAGAATCGTCCCGGTGATCGGCCCGCGGATGTACGTGGGATCTGGGCATCCGTCCCACCGGGCGTACTTGGCGTAGATGAAGGACCCTTCAGGTGCGAAGAGACCAGCCTCGAAACTGCCGTCTTCGTTGACGTGAACGACTGCCGCGTCTCCAGACGTCAGGTTTACTAGGGACACATTTGACACGCCGGGAGGAATTGCTCCGGCTTCGCCGCGGATGCTTCGCGTGCCATCGTCTCGTATAATCGAGAAGATGATGTGCTCAATAAGCGGAGCCGGTTCGTCCTCGAAAAACTCTTGTCCGGGACGGAACCCCCAGTTCAGCCATTCAGACCCGAAGTTGTAGGATACAATCAATCCTTCCAAAGATGTGTTGCGAAGATCGATCATTACATGCTGCGCCTCCGACTGGCTCCCGTGCGGCGGATACATCTGAAGATCATACAGATCGGGGGGCAATCGGATGTCGAATCGGGCATCCCGATCAAGACCGAGAGTGAAGCGTCGTCCGTCCGAGGCGTACAACTCGTGATTCACTACAGTCGGGCACCCATCTATGTTGAAAACCCTTCCGGAGAGGCGATGGCCGGGGCTCAGTCTGATGTCCAACTGAACATCATTCATTGGATGATCAAGGCGGATCGAGATCTGTGCAAGATTCGTCTCAAGAGGAGGCGTCACGATGACTACATCGTTGCAGAGGGGCTCGATGTCGATCGAGAAGGCTCCCTCGGTATCGGTTCGGGTTCCGGGAAACGGAGGACACTCCGTCCAAACGAAGATGCCAGCCATCGGGCCGTCTGGACCTCTCACAACCCCCGAGACTTCAATGGGCCCCAAGTCTTCACGCTCAAGGGGAGATCTCAGGCATGGCAAAGCGCTTGCCGCGTTGAACAAGATCACAAGTTCCTCGACGTCTCCGCTTCGAAGATCAACGCTGATCCGTTTGGTCTCGCCCTCGCTTCCGTCCAGGGGCTTGAGTTGGAGCAGGTACTCGTCCGGTGGCAGAATTGTGTCAAAGCGAGCATAGGCGTCGAATTCCAGTGTGTATTTCCTTCCCAAGCTATCAAAGAAGTCGTAGTTCGGAGCAACAGGACATCCGTCGTTGTTGAGGATTTGTCCGGACAAGCGATAGCCGGATCCCAACTCGATGTCCAACTCCACGTCCTCAATCGGAGAGCCGAGCCGGACGGAGGCCTGCGCAAGGTTTGTCTGGACCGGTGTAATCACGATCACCACCTCACGACAGAGGGGCTCGATCTCGAACGAGAACCTCCCGTTCGCATCGGTCCGGGTCCCGGGGAACGGAGGACACTCCGTCCAAACGAAGATGCCAGCCATCGGGCCGTCTGGACCTCTCACAACCCCCGAGACCGTGATCAACGCGTCTGGTGCAAGACATACCCAGGACAGACCAAGGAAGCACACCGCCACGAGCAACCATCTACTGCACTTCATAGTCTCTCCCCCTCGATCACTTGATTCAATTCAGAATTGTAACCCTCACATCTGGTCATTCTTCGGTTGGCAATGCCAGCAGGAACGCGAGGAGATCCTCGATCTCTTGCTCTGCTAGCAACCCGCTTACGTCGTGCTCACTGTTTGGTGAAGGGAAGATCACGGTCTCTCGTAGCGTCAGCGCGCTTCCATCGTGGAAGTACGGGGCGCTATCGTAGAGTCCCCTTAACGTCGGCGTGTCGAACGCAGGGCCGATTCGTTCGTCCGACGTCGCGGTCCCGACATCGTGCATTCTTAAGTCGGTATAGAGCGGGCCCGAGTGACAGCGGGCACAGCCGACGGTCTCGTCGTTGAACAGGATCTGACCGCGTAGCTCTGCGCCGCTCAGCGGCTCTCCTCCCGCATGAGTCGGACTGAGCGGGACGTGTAGTGAATCGATGAACGCGGCAAGTGAGTCGAGGTCGTAGTTGCGCCCTTGGTTCGGAGGTTGGTCAACACAATCAGGTGGGAACAGTTGACAGTTCATGTCTCCGGAGACTAGCCCTGATCCAAAGTTTTCCCGTCGGATCGCGAACTCGCTATCAGCGCTCTCGTCCCACTCTCCTGACCAACGCAACGGGTACGTTTCGATCATCCCCAAGAGGCTCGTCGTGTTGCGGGGGCCGGCGAACCCGAATGTCCACGTCTGACCGTCGTGCTCGCCCTCAAAGTGGCAAGTGTTGCACGAGATCCATTGGGCCTTACCCAGGCGCGGATCGTCGCTCGAGTGAAACATCCGCTTTCCGTTGAGCAGGAGTGGCGGAAGAGGGATCTCCGTCACTGCGATCGTATCGACAACTGTGTATGACGCGACATCGATGACGCTGACCGTGCCAGCAAGAGTGTTGTTCACATATGCCGTCATCCCGTCAAGAGACAGGACGATCGCCCGCGGGTTGTCCTCAACTTCGATGTGTGCAGCAAGACGACGAGCTTCCAAATCGATGACTGAGATATCATTACTAGCTGCGTTGACGATCCAGAGTTCGCGACCGTCCGGTGTGACCACGGCATCGAACGGCAGCCCGACGCCAGGCGGATCAAGTGTTCCGAGGTCGAACTGCGTCCCCACTTGCTGAGTCCGGCTTTCCAGATCGATGAGAGAGACGAGTGGGAAAACAGTCGTGTCGAACGTCAGTGCTCGATTGTGGGCGTTTGATCGTGTGTGTGGAACATACGCCATTGCGCCGTCCGACGAAAGAACGAATGACTGAAGCAAGTTGCTGTCCGGCCAGAGATCGATTCTTGAGATGACAATATCCTCTAACGATCCGGAAACGTCTTCTATGACGGTGATGAAAGGCGACAGCAGATGGGTCACATAGAGGACATGTCCATCTGGACTAAGCGCGAGACCACTTGGGCGGTCGGCGGTCGTAAGTACTGCTAACGTCTGCAGAGTAGAGAGACAGATGACGCGAAGCGCATCGGATCCTTGTTCCGCGATGAACAAACGCGCTCCGTCATGGCTGATCAATATACCGTACGGTCGCACGCCGACATTGATCGAGTCGACCGTCACTCGTTTCGTTAAATCGACAATAGACACATCATTCGACCCGCGGTTCGCCACGTAGGCCGTTTGGCTGGTCGGATCGACTGCAACTGTCCGGGGATCAATACCAACTGGAATCTCGGCAATCACCATCCGATCATCGAGATCGACAAGAGACAGGCTGTTTGAATCCGGATTGACCACAAGTAATGCTTGCCCATCCAGAGTTAGCACCATCGCGCGGCTCTCGCGATTGGAGCTAAGAATCTGGGTCCTCGCCTCTGATCTCGATGTTGTTGCTACAAGCCCGATAAGGCCCAACGCCATCAACAAGACAATCACCCATCGCGTGCGCATCGAAGTCGCCTCCTGAGCGTAATCCAAGCATAGCATGAACAGAAAGCTCTGATGAAGCAAGCACTGGTTCATCGACAGCTCAACTGATCCTTGTTGTCACGCCCATCTGGAGGCACCGGTCAGAAGTAGTCGAAATAGGCTGGAACATTTGTAGTGCACCTCGTTCTCCATCAGTAACGATGCCCACCTGCGATCTCTCAGTGTAGGTGAGCTTTCGCACATTGATGATCTGTCATTCGACTCCATTCTTGCCGTGTTCGGCCCGGACAATCTGAGCTGCGGCTTTGCGCATTGGATTCCGCCCAATAGGCGATAACTTAACTGGCTGCTCCGAGAACAATGGTGACCTTGGCCTCTTCCATCAGAATATCAGGCATGTTCCAATCCTTTGCTTCGGCCAGTTCCTGGAAGAGTCTGCGGAAGAGGATGACCGCGCGAACGGTGATCATTCCGTCCGCTGATTGGAAGCGATAAGTTGACTGATCGGTTTCGAATGCCGCGATCCGGTTATCCGATTCAATCAGCGTCTGTTTCCAATAGTTGACGACGGGCGATTTGCCGGTTTCTACGTCGCGGAGAACCTTGGCGTACGCAACGCCCGGAAGTCCGGCCTGCTCCCCGCACCAGTCCGGGAGGACAGGCCCTTCGATCAGTGCCAACTCGTTTCTTTCTTCGTCAATTGCAGAGACGACGAGAATCATCTGTCGACCGGGATAATCGGTCGGGACGTGGTGGCCTGCTTTGGTGTTGGTGATGGCGATCATGGCAATCAGCGAGCCGTCTTCCTCTGCAGCAAGATCGAGAGTCATCTCGACCGTGTCCTGCAGTAGCTCAACATTGGCGGCACCAGGCTGAGTGTGGGCGTGGATCATCATCGGATCGCGTTCAACACCCCCGAATCCAGGAGCCACATTGGTCATGATCTTCCCGTCAATAACTGATGGAGCGGGCATGTGGCACATCTGACACGTAATACCTTCATCGGCGTACGAGCTTTCCTGCCACTCGCGGAACGATTGGTAGATCGGCGTACCCCAGAAACTGAACTGATGGCACGGGGCGCAGAACTGGCTTTCGGAGATCAGAGTTAGTTTCGTGTCCTCTTCGGGCGTATTGACGTCGTCGAACGTGCCGAAGAAGAGGTTGATACGGTCTGGATCCTCGGGAAACGGTCTTCGGATGTCCATCGAGAGGACGCCAGGGACGTTGTCATATGGAAGGCGGGTCGCTGGGTTGAGATAGACGTCGGCTGTCTTATGGCAAAGGTCGCAATGAACACCGAAGACATCCGCGCCCACGAGCTCGTTCATATTGGTAGAATACGGTGTGTCGATTGCGGCCCCTGGTGCGTGGCAGGTGGCGCAGACACCGGCTGTCCCGGGAAAATCTTGCGCGTACCCCGGTGCGATCAGAAGTGTCCCTGTGGTGTCGGTTCCGTTGTACATGGAGAAGAAGCGTGCGTTCGTCCCCGCTCCGGCGTGGGAGTTGTCGAGCCAGATTGTCGCTACGTCTCCCATGCAGTGAGAGCAGGTCTCCATGCTCGGGTTGTCGCTAAACGGCAGCATCCACTCGAAGTCGGGGTTGTCATCAGTCTGGTAGAGGCGGAGGACGAGTTCGATTCCCTCCGCGGGAGGCACGACGTGCTCTTCTTTGACACAGTAATAGTATTCTTTCCATCCGGTGATGGTCACCTCAACACCGCTTTCGAGTCCGATTAGTGTGAACGTCCCATCTGAGCTACTCATCGCCGAGATCTCAGTTGCCTGAATGCGGACCGTCGCACCGGTGACCGGCTCGCCAGCTTCGTCCAGAACCACACCGGAGATCGATGCCGTTGACTCGCCAATCGCGCCGAGCAAGATGATGGCCACGAAACTCATAGCAACGCCAGCGGTGATCCAGCTTGTCTTATATCTGGCTCTTCGTAGCATCATATCCAAGCTCCCTTTCGGCATGTTGTCGCCAGGCTACTCCGATGGGAGGAAGACCTCCTCTCCGATCAAGGTTACGGTTGCTGCCTGAGGCACGCACTCGCCGACCGCCAGGAACGTGATTGTCACTTCATCGGCCAGGCCCTCCCATCGTCCCTCGTGAGCCGTCAAGCTAAGGAACGGGAAGTCCCGGTGGAGTGCCTCGGGGTCATAGGTGAAGGAGAAGGACCCGTTCGAGGACGGTTCCACCGTCGTTTGGACCATGACGACGCCTTTGTCGTGGACCGTCACATGGATGGAGTTTGCCCCAACAGGTGCTTCGCCCACGATCTCGATCGGGCGAATGCGGTCGTGCTGTTGACTGAGTCCGCTAGGCCAGGGCAGACGTCCGGCAGAGGGTCCCGTGATCACAAGCGAGCTGGCATCACTCGAAACAACATAGAAGCTGAAATCACCCGTCGTTCCAAGAACGGTTCCAGTGTTGTGACTCATCGGAATAACGCCGTTTCCCACATAGGGACGATCGTGAACCACGTAGACAGAGACTGTCCATCGTCCGGCTTCGTCAGCAACGAAATCGAAACCCGGATCACAGACCCAGCCGATCCGATTCGCTCTGTAGATATGGCTTCGCTCCACGCCGCTTGGTGACGTAATCGTTACTTCAACACGGCTGTCCAGTGGTGGACCGACGTGACCACTGAACGAGACAGTATCGCCAACTTCGAGCACATCGCCAGGACGTACCGCCTTCGGGAGGAAAAGCATGTCGATCTCCTCCCCCAGGAGCGTCATGATCGGGCCTCCGTTGATGCTCGCTCCAGTCGCGTCTTGGAACGGTGGTGTAATCCGAGCGCCAATCGGATCGTTGTGTGGAAGTAGTACCCACAGAGAGCTGTAGATTGCATACTCCGCGATCCCCTGTTCAGGAACACGAAAGACGGCACCTCCGAACTCCCACTTGATGTCGCCTTCCAGGTCTCCCTCGGCGCTCTCTCCGAACTGCATCCCGTACGTGTCGTCGAACCGCCAATACCCGGTCCCCATGTTGTCGACGCTGATGACCTCTCGAACGCGCACATCCGGTCGCTCGGACGACGCGTACCAATAGGAAAAGAGGTCGATTCTCTCCGGATGGGTGACCGGATCCGCTCCATCGGATGTTGTGCTGAACAATGGGGCCTCTCCAACCGCGATCCGCTGTTCCAGTGCTGGGGGCTCCGGAGGCCCACGATAACCAGACAGGTTTTGTGCCCAGTGCTCACGGAGGAGATCGTAGAACCGTTCATCTGAAGTGCGGTCTCGGATCGTGATCACCGGGTGAATCGAGTCACCCGGCGCGTTGTCCTCGTTCCCCCAATGGATGTCTCCGCTGAAGTAGGGATAGTAGACTTCGACTCCCATCTTCTCTGGCGGGAGATCGAATACCTCAAACCACGCAGGCATGTTATCAATAGGGCCACTATGGTAGTCCATGCCACGACGCCCGTGCGCCTCGATCGATGGGTTCCGGCTGGCTACGACGTTGCCCCAGGTCATCGTCCCTGCCCAGATCACCCCGTCTTGGTCCTCGTATCTAGCGATGACATCGACGCGGAATTCGCCCGGTTCGCTGAATTGGAAGGCATCACCCGGACCGCCCGCGAAGACGCCGAATCGGTTCGCTCTTCCTGAGATGACATGGACCACTGCCTCGTCGGGATCGGAATAGGGCAAGTGTTCAACGCGGATCTCGACTTGTGCTGGAACTGCCGGGAACACGTGTAGTCCAGGGGCGAACCAATCTCCGACCTCATACGGCGTCGTCGGAAGCTGCGCTGGGTCGAGATCGAGCACCCGCGCAACCAGGAGATCATAGGTCCCACGGATCGGATAGCTAGTGCCATAAATGTCGTCGATGCTGCCGTTGATCTCGATCACGTGGTCCCCGTATTGGTCAAACTGATAGGTCGCGGCGCTGCCCATTGAGGATACGTGATACAGATCAGAGACATGCCCTGTTCCACTGGCTGTCTGTTTGCCCTCATTCGTTGTGGGCGAGTGAACGACGGATTGACTCAAGGGTCCCGCACTAATCAGGTCCGTCGTTCCATCCGGTCTCCGGATACTTATCGAATACGAGCCGGAAGGGTAGACGAAGGGAATATGTGGCGGACAGGGTGTTCGACGCTCACTTCCTGAGATCCACTGGGATCCAGGGTCGAGTCGATACGAGGTGGGCTCACCAGTAAGAAGATCGACCGGAGATAGAACGGAACGGTCCGTCGGGTAGAGAACCCGGTTGACCATCTCGAACTTCCCGACGTCCTCTCGGGCAGCCACGCCTCGCTGTCCGTTCATCAACGCGTCACCGAACAGAGTCCATGGAATCCATGGCTCCTCAGGGTCTCCAACTACGAACGTAGGTAGTACGACATTCGTGTCGAAGTGATACCATACCGTCGCGACAGGAACATCCCGCGCAAGCGGAACGCCGATACTCTCCACCCACGCCTCAGGACGGTAGATACCCGGCTCGATGCCCATGGGAACCGAGAACGTCAACGAGAATCTGGCCTCAATGCAATTGGGTGCAACGCGACGGAACTCCTCCATCTTTATCCCACCGATTCCGTAGTTGTCACCATTGGTCTCCATCTCTATCGGGAGCCCGGTTGGCGTGAAGAGCTGCCCCTTGAACCAGATTCCCCATGGCTCAGCGTACCCGTCAGCTCCGAACAGGCGGCGAAGATCGAAATGGAGCGTGGAGGCGACTGCGTCAAGGTCAATACCGCTCAGCTCCGAAGACACAAAACGAATGCTCCCGCTGATTCGTCCCGCATCCCCAGGATTGGCATGAAGTCCTTCCCCAAGGGAGAACGAGAACAGTTCGAGATCGCCCTCGATCCAGAATCCCGCCCATCGAGCGCCTTCTCTGAGGGAGCCCACAACCGAAAATGGCTGCATGAAGCCAACTGCATCTCCTGGTGTGCCCACCTGGATGATCGTACCCCACAGCGTCGTGATCTCTGACAGGTCGTCGGGAGGACGGCCTGCTTGCGTCTCTACCCAAACCTGGCGGATGTGGTCACCACGCGGGTCGTGTTTCACCAAGAGTGATGACCCTGGGGGACAGAACAGCTCGGATTTGAACCCGCCATCCGCATCAGCTGCCACAACAGTCACATTGCGCGCACTGACATTCTCGACCCACACGAGTGAGTTAGGGTAAACCGCTCCCGGCTCACCCACGATGGTAGCCGTTCCGTCTCTCTGCGGAGTTGACACGGAGATCTTGTTCGCAATTGGCGGACCAACCTTGGTCACGATCGATGCATCTTGCCTACGATTCTCTGCTGCAGCGATCGAAGTCTCACAGTCGCTCGCGGTGCAGCACCCTTGCTCTCGAAGAGAGAACGAGTAGACGTTTGTTGAACCTTTGCCGGGGATGATGAATTGAAGAGTTCCCTCGCAAGGGAATTCGACATCACAGAGGCAGGTGACCCACGGATTCGTACCGATAAGCAACCCGGTTGCTGTGGACACCGGGGCATTGGGGCAGACGTTGACCTCGCCCGCGTCTCCTTCCATCGGCATTGGTTCGCCGTTGACAAGCATCGTCCAACCACCCCATGCCGGGAACTCATCGAGAGCCACTTCGATGAAGTCATCGCCGGGGAGCCAGCGGACGCTGCGAATCTCCGTTGCAGTAGTTGGACCGCTCAAGATTAGGACCCCGAAGGCGATCGCGATCAGGGCATGCAGACAGCCGTTTCGCCATGCTTTCGTGTATCCCGAAGTGCAAGCCATCAAGTCTCCTTTTGGATGCTCATCTGGAGTACGGAAGAACCAGAAGAAATGCGATGAAGTCGTCCATCTGTGCTGTCGTTAGAATGCTCGTGACGTCGTGTTCGCTGTGTAGAGAAGGGAAGCTGAGCGTCTCAAATACCGTTGCCGCACTGCCATCATGGAAGTAAGGAGCGCTGTCATATAGGAAACGGAGTGTTGGTGTATCAATCAGTGGTCCGAACCATTCTGCGTCCTTTCCATCGACGGTCCCTACATCGTGCTGCATCAGATCGGTGTACAAAGGTGCCGGGTGGCAGACAGCACATCCTGTGAGATCTGACTCAAACAGCACCTTCCCTCTTTCCTCAGTCGGTGTGAGTGTATGCTGACGCTCCGGCAAGCGAAGACTGTCGATGTACGTGGCTAGGGAGTCAAGCGCGTAAGAGCGCCCTTGATTTGGCGTTTCCAACGTCGGGTGCATCTCCTCCTCTATCAGGCCAGTTCCGAATTGCTCGAATCGGATCGAGAATTCGCTGTCTGCCGACTCATCCCACTCCGCTGACCATCTGAGAGGATATGTCTCAACCATTCCCAACAGGCTTGTCGTGTTTCGCCGTATGACGGGATCAGCACCGACAGGCACGTCGCCGGTGTACTGCAACAACCAAGTGCGTCCATCGTGTTCCCCTTCAATGTGGCATGTGTTGCAGCTGATCCACGCGGCCTTTGCCACCGTTCCAGGGACGCTGGTGTGGAAGAGACGCTTTCCCTCCAGCAGGATCGGAGGAAGAGGGATCTTCGTAACAGGAATCTCGTCGATTGTCTCGTATGTCGTTGTGTCGATTACACTGACTGTTCCGGCAAGCGTGTTGTTGACATAGGCTCTTTCTCTGAACTCGTCAATCACTATGCCTCGCGGGTTATGGGAAACACTGATGTGGGCAACGCGGCGAGGTCTGTCAGGATCCTCGATATTGATAATCGATAGATCGTTGCTGGCTGCATTCACGACCCACAACTCTGTATCATCCCTGGCAAGGGCCACATCCCACGGGAGTCCAACGGGTTGATCCTTCTCGGGCAAGGAGATGTGCTCTCCAGTTGAGTGAGTCGTCTGCAGGAGGTCGATTACTGACACCTTGGCAAAGACTGTGTTGTCGAACTGTGTGTTTCGTCCGAGGCCGTGGGCCATAGTCTGCGGAAGATATGCACGTGAGCCCTCTGCGTTGATTGTAACGGCTGGGGCCGGGGCCACGTTCATCCAGGTCGATACAGATGTACAGGACAGATTGTCAAGGTCAACAATTGTTACGTTGCCGCGTAGGAGATGGGTCACGACCAGGCTCTTCCCTTGCGGCGTGAAGGCAAGGCCGTAGGGACGATCAGTCACGGGAACGCTAGCCACTGTCTCGGACGAAGCAATGTCGATCAGTCGGATCGCGTCGTCCCCGAATTCGCTTACTGCGAGTATGTACCCGTTCGGAGAAAGAGCGACTCCAGTCGGACGGTCTCCAACGCTCCAGGTGTCAATGACTTCTAGGGCCGCAATGTCGATGACTGACACGCAATCTGAACCTTGACAGGCAATGTAAGCATGTCGCCCCTGCCTGTCCACTGCCACGGTCTTGGGATCAACGCCAACGTGGATCTCTGCCTTCACAAGAAGCATGTCCGCGTCGAGGATGGAGACTGAGTTGGAATCAGGATTGACTACGACGAGAATGCTCCCATCCAGGGTAAGTGCGATCGCATGACTCTCCGATGCTCGCGCTTCAACGTTCGGCAGCGTCGCGTTGGCGCTTGTCCCTAACCCAAGTCTGGCCACACTGAGAAACAGCAGCGTCAGCATTAAGATTGAGGCTCTTCTGTTCATGATGGTTCCTATTTGACCCTAACGAGAAAAGATAGCACGATTCTCATAGTTTTGCAAAGTTCCTTTGAAGAACCGTCCTCAGAAGTGACCTTCGCCCCGAAATCCTGTCCACAGACAATGTTAAGATTGGCAGCAATATGTGATGGAGCCCCTAAGGGACTCGAACTCTAAAGTGCAGATGCTATCTATCGATACGCAAATTATTGATTCCAGAATGAAATCGAGAAACGAATGAAAGTCTGATGCCATCTGTGATTGACGAAATGCTATGGAGCCTAAGGGGCTCGAACCCGCGCGACATGTTCTCTCTGTAGATCATGAAACAAGGAGGGCTTCAAGAACCTCGGCCTCGGGCCACTCGAAAGTTCGAAGATCGTCCGCCAGACTAGCCCTAAGAGCGCGCATGCACTTCCCTAACCACCACCAACCGGCGGTAGCACAGTTAGTC
>JAGLDW010000472.1 GCA_023145395.1 Lentisphaeria bacterium
AGTTGAGTGGTGGGGAGCAGCAGCGCGTCGGCCTGGCCCGCGCCCTGATCAACACCCCAAAACTGATTCTCGCCGACGAACCGACCGGAAACCTGGATGCGGACTCCGCAGCCATTATCCTCGGCCTGCTTTTCGACCTCGCCTCGAAAAGCGGTAGCACGGTGGTTCTCACAACCCATGACCCGGCCGTTGCCGAACGCTGTGTCCGACGCATTCACATCGAAGCTGGACGAATTGCCCAAGACCACACAGGCCCGCAATGAAAGGGGTATAGACCATGAAACGAGCCATTGCGCTTCTCGCTCTTGCGATGTTGCAGACGTTCTGTCCTGCAGCTGACAAGCCCGCTGTAAAAATCCTCGCCTACATCCACCAGACCTCTGGCTGCCAGACGCACACGGAGGCGTTCCTTGCCGAACTGGCGAAGAAGCACGCGGGCAAGGTGACGCTTGAGATTGTGGACTTCGGCACCAAAAAAGGTCGCAAGCGGCAACTTGCAGCCGGGCATAAATGCATGGCGATCACTCTCAACGGCACTATTCAGGCGAAGATTGTCACCCAAGGCGTGACTCTGGATGTTGCCTTTCGCATGCCAGCCGGATATTTCTGGAAGCATGAAGAGCTGGAAATCGCTCTGCGGCAATTACTCAGTGGCGTGACGAAAAGTGATCGCGCCTCTCTGAAGATTTCTGCACTCGCCGGCGATAAGGGGACTAGAACCCTCGTTGTCGGTGGCAAGGAGATCATTACTCTGGCCGATGCGAAACGAATTGATGCCGCAGTGGCCACGCTCCGGAAACTGATGGAGGCAAAGCCCATCGTCCAAGATCAGTTCCGCATAGCCGGAGGCGAGACAGAGGCGGTCCTGACGATTCGCGAAACGCCGTTTCTGACCTTGACGAAAGCCGACGCCGAGGACGGCAAGCCCACCTTTGAGGATCTAGTGCTGAACACGGCCAGGACCTTTGGCGATTGTTTTCCACGAGTGCAACGTCCCTATCCTGGGATGAGACGACCAGGGGGGAGGAGGTGACGTCATGGGTTTGGTAGGCATGGATGATCAACAGCGCGAAGTCGTTGAGAACGAACTGTTCGGACACAGCTTCGACAGCGCGGAGGCGCGCTGGGAATATGAGCGGATCCGACGCAGGCGGGCAGTCTTTCGCGGTGTGTTCGGCGTGTTCCTGCTCGCAGTTTTTGGCTATGGGCTCTACCTATTGCTAGGCGGTGGCATGTCTGCGGCGGACAGACACGGCCACGAAGGGGAAGGAGGAGGGGAAGGGGCGAAAATCAACGTGCGGCCTATCGGCTCTCCCAATGCCCGCGTGTCCGTTCTCGCCGTCGTCCCCGGCGGTTCGGACTGTCACAGCGGCATCATCAAATTCCTCTGCGACACGGCCACGGCCAATCAAGACCGGATCCGCGTGGAGTTCAAGACCATGGAGGAACTGGGCAAGGACGATCTCACCAACATGACTGGCTCCTACTGCGCCGCTGTCATCATCAATGACAAGACGAGTTTCGAGGTAAAAGCTGCCGACTGCGACACGGTCCGGACGGTGACACTCGTAGGCACGGAACCCACACACTATTCACTCGATGATGTGGGATACAGCTTAACGGCTGTCTACACGAAGGAATACGGCGCTCCCGAGACGCCGCTCTTCGAGGCCAAGGGGAAAGACTGTGGGACATGCGATGGGGGTGGTGACCGGCCGCCTGAAGGGCTTCCCTCCGCCGGTCAGGAGTTGGACCGGGACGAATCCATCAAACTCAAGCTTCCCACCTTCAACGACGACGAGTGACCGAGCCCAGCTCCCGCTGTGTGGTGGCGCGCTAGACGCTCATCTCTTCGCGGCGGATGATTTCGTTCTGACCTGCTTCCCCCATGTCCACGAAAGCGGCGCTGTAGCCGGTGATGCGCACCATCAGGTCCTGGTGCTTCTCGGGGTGACACTGGGCTTCACGCAGCGTCTCACTATCGGCCATGGAGAGTTGGATCTGCATTCCTCCCTGCTCGAAATAGGCGTGTAGGAGCTGATCCAGCAGTTCGACACCTCTCTCACCTGTGAATGCCGCGGGCTGCAGGCGCAGATTGAGAGCGCCCGAGTGGCAACGGTCGAGAGGAAGCTTGGCGATGGATTGCAGCATGGCGGTGACGCCCTGGGTGCAGACGCCCGCCGTGGGCGAGGTATTTTCGCTGAGAGGCTGCCCGTTCCCGCGTCCATCGGGAGTGGTGCCCGTCTCCGATCCGTGGCGGATGTGTCCCATGTCCGTTTCGATGCAGCGGAAGACGATGACGGATTCGACGCCTGCGGACTCCGCAGCATCGTCGATCTCCTCCTGCATCAATTCCATGACCCGCACCGCGTGTGTATCGGCCCGTTCGTCATCGCGTCCCCACTTTGGGGCGGCGAGGCAGTGCTGCCGCAGCACGTCTCTCCTCTCGAAGTTGCTCTCCAGCGCATCGACAAGCTCCCCCATGGAGGCGATCGCTTCCGTGAACACCACATGTTCGATTGCCGCGAGCGAGTCCACGAGCGTCGCGAAGCCGCCGAACGTCGTGATCATGGTCCGGTGCCGCACACCTCCGTTGTGTTTCGCCCGGGCGTTTTCGACGGTGCCGCGTAGGAAGCAGTCGTCCATGGCAAGCGTGCCGGGGACGTCGCTGGTCAACTCCCGCATGCGCTTCTCTGTACTTGCCACATCAGCGCGGATCCGCTCCCGGTAGGCGTGCCGGAAGGCCGCGTAGACTTCGCCCATGCCTGTCGCTTCGCGTAGCGTGGGAAGAACCACAAGAAGGAGTTTTGCCACGTTGTGCCAGGCACATCCCATGCTGGTCTGCGAGGGAGGAAGATCAGGCCAGTTGCAGCCGTGCATGGTGTATTCGAGCGCTTCCTCGAGGGGAAATCCGATGTGCTGCATGGCTGGCACGATGCACTCGTCGTTGTAGACCATCATGCTGGCGTTGTCGCGTAGTTTTCGGCAGACGCGCCGCCAGGTGCTCCCGGGCATCTCCTTCCAGAACCGGACGACAACGCAGGGGTTCTCGAAACGGGAAACGATACATTCGAGGAAGAGATTGGTCAGGTCGGTGCAGTCGGGCATGCCGTCGCGGCTCCGTCCTCCAAGCACCACATACTGGGGGGCGTCGTAGGCGAGATTGCGCAACCATCCCGTCGCCTTTTCGCAGCCATCGCTCATCTGATGCTCGCCACGGCCGAGAATGAGATTGTTCTTGCAGTAGAAGTCCTCGATAATGTCACCAGCCTGCTCACGACTGAGTATGCCATTCCGCAGATCCCGTTCGTAGAAAGGGAAGAGCCACTGGTCCATGCGGCCGAATGTGAGCGTGGGATTGCGCGCCATCATGGTGCAGTAGACATGGCCTACGAACCAGATGAGCTGAACGGCCTCTCTGAAGGATTGCGGCTCGCGCTCGGACACGGCTTGCGCCGCTGCAGCCTGCTCCTGAAGACCACACGCCCTAGCCGCCTTGGCGTAGCGCATCGCATACATCTGCAGGGCGCCGTAGACGCGCGTCATCCCCGTCAGAAAATCAAGAACACTTTGCGGTTCGGATTCGCGCCTTCGCCGTTCGAGCTGTCTTTTCGCCTCGGCTTTCAGCCCCCCGAGTCCCTGTTGGAGCAGTCGTTCCCAGTCCAGTGTCTCGTGCCCGGAGTCGGTCATGCTCGGGGCGATGGCACTGGGGAGAATCTTCAGAAAATTCTGGAAACGAGCCTCTCCCGCCGTGTCTGGAACGTCCTCGCGGATGCGACCCAGCACAAGATCCCAAGGTTTCACGGGCACTTCGATTCTGCTCAGAAGGTCTTCGACAATGGCGGCGAACTGCAGGGGTTGCGGTTTCCCTTTGTGACGTTCCCATGCTTCGTGCGTCAGTGCCAGACGCTCCAGCGTCGTGCTGCGCGGACTCTTGTTCCGCAGTTGCTCGAGAGCTTCGTCGATGCGAGGGCGGTCCATGATGGAGTGTCTCTCGCGCTGTTTGTGTTGGTGGCTTGCTTCCATTTGCGGCACCTGCTGTACCGTTGCCAGTCCAGGGCATTTGTCAATGGTGAAAGAAAGGGTGCAGCACGTTGTACAGGCCGATTAGAATGAGCAACGCGGTGGCGATGATGCGCAATTGTCTTTCATCCACACGCTTTCCCAGTGAAAGGCCGAGAAAACTGCCGGCAAAGGACAGTGGCAAATAGCAGGCCGCCAACAGGGCAGAACGAAGAATGTCCTCTCCAAAGGACCAGAGAAGGAGTGTCATCTGGAAGGGAACCATGGGTAGCGACCAGGAGAGGATGGTTGCCCGCAGGCGGTCCCGGGGCCAGTCGTGTGCATATAGCCAGAGCACCATGGGTGGACCCCCGATGTTGGCGAAGCCGTTGAGAATGCCCCCAAGGAACGACGCGATCAGCCCCCAGCCGCGCCAGATGTGTTTGCGCGGCTCTGTCCGGAAGGCGAGACGCATGCCCATGGCCAGCAGGATCAACAATCCCACGCACTGGCGTGTGACAGCCTGACTCTGTCCGGAAATCAGGCGGAGCAGAAACAGGCCCGCTGGCAATGCCAGAATACCGATTCCGATCATCGGCCAGAGTTCTCGCCAGCCCACGGATCTATGCAATTTTGTGACTGTCACGCAGCGCTGTGCGGTCGAGGCGGTGAGCGCGATGGTGACGATGTAGGGAAGTGGGAGGCCCAGGCTCATCATCAGCAGGGGAACGGCGAACAAGCTGAAGCCGAAACCTATGGCGGCCTGCAGCAAACTGCAGAAGAGCACAATGGCGGCTCCCAGTGCAGCCTGTAGGTATGTCAGTTCGGGGAACATGGAAACCTCATGGAAAATTGTCAGACCCGCCACAAAAAGAGTCTGGCGAGGGAAAGTGATCGGTCATCAGTCATCAGTCATCGGTCATCGGTGGGGAACTTCCCAACTCCATCAGGTTGGTCCCAAAAGAACACAGATTGCGCCGCAAGAACACCGATCACTGATGACCGGTCACCTATCACTGGTCGCGAAAACCTTTTCCTGGAACGTGCAGGAGAGCCTGTGAGCGGCAAACCTGGCAGGTCTTTCAAGTGCGGGCTACGATACCCGTGGTGCACGGGCTTTCAATTCCCTGTTCGCCATGGACGATTGGGGATCTCGTGGATTATTTCATGATTTTGACAATGACACCCTCGCATCAGGAGCAACACCATGGTCGGACAGTATATTTTGGCGCTGGATCAGGGCACGACCAGCTCGCGGGCCATTCTCTTCGACCACGATCAGTGTGTTGTCGGTACCGCCCAGCGCGAGTTCCGCCAAATCTACCCTCGAGCGGGGTGGGTCGAGCACGATCCCATGGACATCTGGACATCGCAGCGAACGGTTATGGAGGAGGTTCTCGCGCGAAGCGGCGTTGCCCCCGAGCAGCTTGCCGGCCTGGGAATCACCAACCAGCGCGAGACTACGATCGTCTGGGAGCGGGCAACTGGACGGCCCGTCCACAACGCCATCGTCTGGCAATGCCGACGCACAGCGGACATTTGCGAACGTCTCGAAAAAGACGGCATGGGAGCGCATATCCGAGCCAGCACTGGCTTGGTGCTCGACGCCTACTTCTCCGGCACCAAGATCAACTGGATTCTCGACCATGTGGACGGAGCACGCGCCCAGGCCGAGCGTGGGGAGTTGCTCTTCGGCACGATCGACACATGGCTGATTTGGCAGCTCACAGGGGGCGAAGTGCATGTGACGGACTGCACAAACGCATCTAGAACCATGCTGTTCAACATCCGTACGCTCGACTGGGACGATGACATCCTCCGCGCTCTCGCCATCCCCCGCAGCATGCTCCCGGATGTGAGAAGCTCCAGCGAGATCTACGGGCATGCCCGAATGGGCGACAGTGGCTTCCCCGTGCCCATTGCAGGGGTCGCCGGCGATCAGCAGGCCGCTTTGTTCGGGCAGGGATGCCACCAGCCGGGCATGGTCAAGAACACCTATGGCACAGGCTGTTTCATGCTCATGAACACGGGTGCCCGCATGATTCAATCACAAAACGGGTTGCTCGCGACCATTGCCATTGGGGTAGAGGGCAAGGTGGAGTACGCGCTCGAGGGAAGTGTTTTCGCCGGTGGCGCCGCTGTCCAGTGGCTGCGGGACGAACTGGAAATCATCGACACCGCCGCCGATTCCGAAAATGCTGCGGAAAGTGTCTCCGACAGCAATGGGGTGTACGTGGTTCCCGCCTTTGCGGGGCTTGGTTCTCCCTACTGGGACATGTATGCGCGCGGCGCGATCCTCGGGCTTACCAGAGGGGCGAATCGCAACCATATCATCCGCGCCACTCTCGAATCCATTGCCTATCAGTCCCGCGATCTGCTCGAGGCCATGATGGCCGATTCAGGCGTCGATATCGAAGTGCTGGACGTGGATGGCGGCGCCGTCGCAAACAATTTTCTCATGCAGTTCCAGGCGGACATTCTAGGCAAACAGGTGAGGCGGCCAGTGATCACGGAGACCACGGCGTTGGGAGCTGCATGCCTCGCTGGGCTGGCTACGGGATTCTGGAAAGACCGCGCCACGATTGCGTCGGCCCGGAGGATCGAGTGCGTATTTGAGCCAACCCTCGACGAAGAGCACCGCGATGCCGCCTACGCTGGCTGGAAGAAAGCCGTGCAACGGAGTCTGAACTGGATTGATCCCGGCGATTGAGCGCGTTGCATCAGAGCCGCGCGCAACGCAAGCGGTCTTGGGTTCACCGCCCGTCAGTGGCTCGGGACCTCCGGGACCGAGGATGATCAGCTACATGTTTATTCGCGGTCCGAGACGGCCCGCCCACTTTTGGGTTCACCGTCCGTCAGTGGCTCGGGACCTCCGGGACCGAGGGTATGGCCTGGCCACACTCGCGGTCCGGGAGGTCCCGAGCCACCAGCATTGCCGCCCACAATCCGCATTGCGCTGTCCGCTATTTCCCCCCCTGTCCCTGGCGGCGTTTTCCGCCCCGCTGGCCTGCACGGGGATTCATGCCCCGCATCGCCATCTGTAGCTGCGTCTGTGTCCGTTTCAGTTCCTTGCTGAACAGCATGGCGCGTTTGGCGCTGGCCAGTTCCGATTCGCTCAGAACACCGTCCTCGTCCCGATCGAAGAACTTCAGCACGGCTTCGTTCTGATTCTGGTAGATGCCCACCACCTTCTCGGCGATCGTGGTCGCCTCGTCCGGATCCAGTTCCCAGTTCTCATTGGGATCGATTCCCTTCATGGTCTGTCCAGGCGTCCGCTTCTTTTGGGCGGCTAGCATCTTGCGCACCAGTTCCACGGCACGCTCGGCCGCGTTGCGGATTTCCGTGTCGTCGATGATGCAGTCGCCGTTCGTGTCGGGATTCACCCAAAGGCGTTGGGCTTGGCGGGGACCGCCTCCCTGCGCCCCCTTGTTCCCCCGTTGCCGTGGGTTCGCGCCAGCCTTGGCGCCCTGCTTCTTGAGTTTCTTGGTGCGAGCTACGATTGCTTTCGTCGCCTGTGCCTCCTCGTCCGGGCTGATCTCCCAGTCCCCGTCCGTGTCGAGCTGCTTGAATTGCTTCAGCTGCCGGTCCAGCATTTTTCCCTGCCCCTTCTTCTCAAGCTCGTCACGGGCTTTCGCCAGTTCGGCTTCGTCCAGCTTTTTATCCCCATTTGCATCATACTGCTGCACCAACGCCTGTCCTCTTTTCTGCATCCATTTCAGCTGGTTTGCGGCCACCTGCTCCGCCTCGGTGTCATCGATGATTCCATCCCCGTTGGCATCCGCCCGCTGGAACCAGCTTTTCCGTCCGCCTTTTGGCCCTTGCCGCTTTTTCTTGCCACCCTGCTGCTGGGCCATGCACACCCCCAGGAACAGACTCGCAATCAGCACCATCAGCACTTGTCGCTTCATCATCCTGCATCTCCTTTGTCTCAACATTCGGTTCTATCTCCCCCTCCATATGGAGGGTCGCTTCATAGCAGTCAACGACAGGGAAAACCGTCTATTGTGCACGATCGCCATTTCTTTTGCAGGTGTGCCGCCCCTCTTGCGCATCCACCCGCTGCCGCTATCTTCAGAAGCAGGGGAAAACCACCCCGGACTCAACCCCACATCTCGGACATGTGAACCATGACACGCCCTTTCTCACTGCTCATCAAACCCGCCTCCGCCGACTGCAATCTGCGCTGCCAGTACTGCTTCTATCTCGAGCACGCTTCGTTCTATCCGGAAACGAAGGTGCATCGCATGTCCGAAAAGACGCTTGAGCACATGATCCGTAGCTACATGGCGACCAAGCAGCCCTCCTATCAGTTTGGCTGGCAAGGCGGAGAGCCCACCCTCATGGGTGTCGAATTCTTCCAGCGCGTAGTCGAACTGCAGCAGAAGCACGGGCGCGAGGGTGTCAGCGTCGCCAATGGCCTGCAGACCAACGGGGTTCTGATCACCGACGAGTTCGCCGCCCATTTGGCCAAGTACCACTTTCTCACCGGCGTCAGTCTTGATGGCCCTCGCCATCTGCACGACAAGTACAGGCACAAGCTGGGCGGCGGAGGCTCCCACGCGGACGTGATGCGCGGCATTGGCAGGCTGGAGAACAAGCACGCGGAATTCAACATTCTCACTCTAGTCAACGAGGTCAATGTCAAGGAGCCGACTGTAGTCTACAACTATCTTTGCGATCACGATTTTCTCTTCCATCAGTACATAGCCTGCGTGGAGCCCGATGAAAACCGCCATGTTCTGCCCTTCTCGACCACGGGTATGGAATGGGGGGAATTTCTGTGTCAGATCTTTGACATCTGGTACCGTCATGACACGCGCCGTGTCTCGATCCGGTTGTTCGACTCCGTTCTGGCGCTGCTTGTGGATGGCGTTCGCAACATTTGTCCCTTTGGCAGCAATTGCTGCCAGTATTTTGTCGTCGAATACAGCGGTGATGTGTTTCCCTGCGACTTTTTCGTCGAGAAGCGTCTCCACCTCGGCAATGTCGCCGTCGATTCATGGGAGACCATGCAGGAGTCGCCCGTGTACACCACATTTGGGCAACAGAAGAGCGTGCACAATAGCAAGTGCGACGCCTGCGAGTTTCTCTGGATTTGTCAGGGCGATTGTCTCAAGCATCGCCTCTGCACCGGTGGGGGAAGCCCGGAACGGCTCAGTGACCTATGCCCCGGATGGGAACTGTTCTACCAGCATGCCATGCCCCGGTTCCGGCTACTCGCGGAGGCGGTGAAGAAGGACCGGCGGCGGCACGCTTTCGACCAGCACATGCAGAGCGCAGGAGGCCGGGCGCCGGGGCGCAACGATTCGTGCCCCTGCGGCAGTGGCAAGAAGTTCAAGAAGTGTTGTGGCAGAGCATGAACACCCGTCCTTGGCGCCCCCCAGAGTTTCTGCCGCAGGGCACGGCGCCCGTCCTAGCCTGTCTCGCTCTCCTGGTTGCGGCGGGGATCACTGCCGCTGCCCTGCTTCTGTGGATGGAGCGCGCCCGTCGGGAGACCCGCTACGACCCGGTCATTTTCGAGGCGGCACGCAGGCACGGAGTCTCCCCTTTTCTGGTCAAGGCGGTGGTTTGGAAGGAAAGCCGGTTTCGCCCCGATGCCGTTGGCGGCGCTGGTGAAGTGGGACTGATGCAGATCACCGACATCGCAGTGCGCGAGTACCACCGTGTGACTGGACGCTCCCTGCCCCCGAAGGCAGCTCGCTTCTCGCCGCGCGTCAACGTGGAGATTGGAGCCTGGTATCTGGGCCGGGCTGTGAAGCAGTGGCAGGACTACCGCAGTGGCGAGATACTCGCCCTGTGCGAATACAACGCGGGACCCAGCCGCGCCCGCAACTGGGCACCCGAAGATCCGAACCGGGAGTTGACACTGAACGAGGTTAGAATTGCCAGCACTCGTGACTATATTAAACAAGTGAGACAAAAAAAGAAACAGCTCGAGAAAGAGAACAGACGACGTGACAACTGACCGGATTTCAGCGTTGTTGACGCTGCTGCAGGATGAAGACACGGCCATCGCCGCACTTGCCATGGAGGAGTTCCTCCGGCTCGGGGGGGCGGCGGACGAGACGATTGCGGAGCATCAGGAGGCGAACGATCCGCAATTGCGGAGACGTATTCACCAGCTCAGCGGCATCGTTAGCAGGCGTAGGGAGAGGGACAAGTTCGTCAAGGCGGTCACGGAGCAAAACGGCTCGCTTTGGGAATACGTCGTCGAGATGAACTGCTTGTACGATTCTGGCTGCAACCGCTCTCTGCAGGAGCAGGAGTGCAACGCCATCTCGGATGCACTCTCCGGGAAACCCGTAGGCGCCTCCAGCATCGCCTCCACGATGCGAGAACGGGATTACACCGTGCCCACGGAGGACATCATCGACGTTGACCTGTTCCTGGTCGCCCAGGTCACCGAGTCGCGATATGGCAGTGCCCCGCTGCTCTGTGCGCTGGCGCAGGAGGCGGGCGATCGCCAGGGGTGGGAGTCCACGATTGTCCTGCACGGCGGGCGCTTCTGCCTGTTCGACCGGGAGCATCTGTTGCTTGATCCGACACAGGGCTGGCACCTTGCCAAACTTGGCACGGAGGAACGCATCCATCCGTGTTCGCGCAAAGACGTGGTGCTGGCCGTTCTGTGCCAGTTGTTCCTTGCATCGCTGATTGAGGGGCACCTGCGGGAGCTGCATCACTTTGGGACGCTGCTCACTACCTTGAACGGGGATTCCCTCGACACACTCCCCTTCCCCCTTGGCACCGCCGACCCCCTGCGGTAGCCAGTATATCGCGAACTCCGCGTAGGCCTGGTCTCTCCAGACCGGGCTGTGTATTGCGCAAGTTCGCAGGGCGCGGCCGCTGGGGACATCGGCCTTCCAGGACTTGCGGAGTTCGCAGGGTGCGGCTCTCCACGACTTGCGCGCTCCGAGAATCCTTGCTTCTACCAGGCCTCGGTCACCGAGTGGACGAGTTTCTCCGCCGCGTCATTCAACGCGATTTTCAGAGCGTCCCGCCTGGCTATGGACAGGTCGGGAAGGCGTGAGAAATCAGCCTGTCCGGTCACTGTCTGCTTGGGCACTAGAGGGGATTGGTAGCCGGGCACTCGCAGCTCGTAGCTGACGATCACCTGCACGCGATAGATGGATGTTTGGTACTCGTCATCGCTAGTGTCCGCATCCGCGTCCGAGCGCTGCAAGCTTGTGGAGAGGGTTTTGGAGACGATCTCATCGATGGTTCCGACCAAGTAGGAGTCGGCACTCTCCATATCCGCCAGGCGCACAGAACCGTCTCGCAGAATGTTCTCGCCAATCCTCGATCGCAGGCGGGCGGAAAGCTGTGGCTCTCTCGTGTTGTTTGTGAAACGCCCCACCGCCATGGTCTTGATCTGGCTGTGCATCAGGCTCCCTCCATGGTAGCCACAGCCGGAGAGGAACAGGGCGAGCATCGCGCTTGCGAAGGGGACGATCAAAGCATTCTTCGTATTCATCGTGTTTCACTCCGCATCATCGTTGCGGTCAAGATCATTGATATCACCCAGTGGAACGAGCCACTTCTTCACATTCTCGCGTTTCGCGAGGGGAATGAACTTCCTTGGCGGCACCACGATTTTCGGTGTTGAGGCCGGTTTTACATTCGTCCGGACATCTGCTGAAGCTGCGGAGCCGACTGCCGGTTCCGCTGTCGCCATGACTTCCGTGTCATCCCACACACTGACCAGGAGTTTTTTTGCATCGCCCGCCGCTTTCGTGTCGGGATAGTGGCGCAGCACATCGTGAAGGTAGCGTCGCGCGGCTGGAAGTCTGCGGTGTGCCGGCCGGACATAGAATTGGCCCAGCCCGTAGAGTCTGTCCGCCTGGATTTCGTCTGTCTCCACTTGAAGTTCCACCGCTTCCTGGCGTCGCGCGCTCTCGGGGTGGCGGGCCAGGAAACGCGCAAGTTCGCGCCGAGCCTGACGAATCACCCGTCCGTCGCCATCGCCATCACGTGCTTCCGCAACCAGGAGTGAACACAGCAGAAGACTCGCTTCCTCGAGATCCGCACCCCTTCGGTAGTGCTGAAGCATCTGTCGCAGGGTGGCAATCGCTTCAGGGCGGCGTGACATCTCCACTTGCAGCTTTGCCAGTCTTAGGTAGTCCTGGATGGCGTTCTTGGATACCGGTACTTCCTGGAGCATCAGTTCGTAGATCTTGATGGCCATTCCATGGTCCTTGATGCCAAGCAGTCCGATCTCGCCTTCCGCGTACATGCCGGCCAAGGTGCGAAGGCGCTTTATCACATGGTCGTAAGGCGTGTACAGGGGGTAGTCTTGAAGCAGTCGTGCGTAGGCTCCATAGCTACTGCTCCAATCTTCCGAAAGAAACTCGCAGTCGGCCTCTTTCAACAGCAGCTTTGCGCATTCCTCATTGTTTGGAGCGAACATGACAGCACGCCGATACGAACGCGCCGCCGCCCCGAACTTGCCGATGGCCTCTTTCGTCTGCGCCCGATCGAGATACTTGGCGTATCGAATCGGATCCGAATTCATCTTCGCCCTGTGTGACTTGCCATACTGAGCCAAAGCTGTTTGCGGCGTCACAAGCGCCGCGAGGAGCATCGCAAGAACAAGCAGAACTCGCATCATGATTTCCTTCTCCAGGTTCACCGGCTTCGTAGCCTCACACTGCGCGGGCCAGGGGAGGGCACAGTGCCTCGTCGGCGAAAAACGACGTGAGGCAAGGCCAATACAATACCAGTTGCTATCCCTCTACGCCAGCGAAGCCAGGTGTGGTCGAGCCCTTTTTGCCCAGCTTCGTTGGCGGGATATCCCAGCCCCTGTCTGTCGGCTGGGATTGTGCCGTTGCGCAAGTACGTTTGCCACAAGGCGAAGGTGGAAAGACGGTGCGGCGGGAGCCAAGGCGGTCGCAGTGCGTGAAAGCATGTCTGGTGACACCCTGATGACGACTGACAACCAACGTATGGAATTCTATCGTCAGCTGGCGCTGCTGGCGCGGTCGAATCTACCCCTGCCCGAAGGAGTTCGCGGCATGGTGGCCTCCTGCGGCAGCCGTGCCTTCCGCGATGTTCTCCGGCAGACGGCGGATGCGCTGGCTGCCGGAGAGACACTGGAATCGTGTCTGGCCCGTCATCCCGGAACGTTTCCGCAGTTGCATAGGAGTTTGCTGGCCGGAGCGGAGCGTGCGGGGTTGCTGCCCGAAGCGCTCGACGAGGTGGCCTTCGTGGCGCGGCAGACCTCCCTCTCCGCTCTGCTCCTGCGCGACGCACTCACCTACCCGGCGCTCACGCTGTGGTTTTCGGCCACCGTGGTGTTGCTCATGATGCGTTTTCATCTACCTGCTTTTGGCGAGGATCTGCGTGTCATGTACGAACAGCCTCTGCCCGCCGTCTCCAGCACGTTGTTCACGCTGTCCCAGTTTGTCTGCCGTGTCTGGCCCGCCGTGGTGGCAGTGTACGTCATCGGAACACTTGGCGCTGTCTGGCTACTTGGCGGCTTTCTTGGTGGAAGACGGATGCTGACGTGGGTGATTGCCCGTCTCCCCGGCGCCAGGGGTGCGGTCTCGCGTTTCTCCGAAGCTCGTATCTGCGCTCTGTGGTCCGTTCTGCTATCCCGGGGCGCCCCCCTCGTTGAGGCGGCCGAGATGGCAGCGGCCATGATGGAGTGTCCTGAATCCTGCGGGGCATTGGGTGAGCTGGCGGAGGAGTTCCGTCGCGGAGTCTCCCTCGACAACGCCGAATCTCTCGAGGCGGCTGTGGGCGTGAATGTGGCGTTGTGCATGCGGCACATGCCCGAACAGGAACTCCCCGAACGCTTGGCCAAGCTTGGAGAATCGCTCCGTGAAGAGGGAAACCTGGCTATGCAGCGGTTTGGCAACATGGTGTCTCTCTCTGCCCTTGGCTTCATGGCGCTGGTGTGTGGCGGCATGATCATCGCGTTGTTCGCGCCTCTAGTGGAACTATACAAGCATTTCACATCCTGCGGATAGGAGACTATGCATCCATGCTGACAAGTCTACTCATCCCAACGACGAACAGTGGCGGCTTTCTCCGCCCGCAGCTCTACTACGTCAGTCTGGTTCTCTCCCGTCTCGGGTTATGCGTCCGGCACGGGCTTCCCCTGCTTCCCGCTGTGAAGAGCCTGAGCAGTTTGCCCGAGATTAGAGACAGTCTACGCCCCAACGCTGCGATCTGGCAACGCCGCACGAGGGAGATGGCCAAAGACATGGAGGCGGGACTCCGGCTCAGCGAGGCGATGGCCGCGCGCATGGGGCGAGCTGTGCCGCCCTACGTGCTGGATGCCGTGAGGGAGGCGGAGAAAACCGACACGCTTGCGCAGGCGCTTCCCGAAATTGCCGTTGGGCTCGAGCGTGCTCGGGCGGGATCCCTGAACCTGAGCGTGCTCCTCATGCCGCTCTTGACATTGACCTGCTGCCTGACGGTGGTCAATGGCCTCCAGACGTTCATCATGCCGAAGTTTGTGGTCATGTATCAGTCGATGGGTGTTGGCGCCGCCTCGCAGTCGGGGTTCTCGCCTGTTCGGGTGCTTGCTTTGCTGCAGCCCCTTCTTCTGCTGGGGCAATGCCTGGTGTTCCTGCTTCCCCTCGTCTTTGCTCTGCACGCCATTTTCTGGCGCGAGAGGTGGTTTTACGGGATGGTGGAGACTCTCGCCCGCCCACTCCCGTTCGTGGGCACGGTACTGCGTCGCCTGGCGGCCATGGAGGCATGCACCGCCGTCTCGTGCTACCTGGCCGCTGGGCTGGACTTGCCGGAAGCCTGCCAGTCTGCAGCCTACTGGATCCGCAGCCCATGGGCCCGGAAACGTCTGTCTCACATGGCGGATGATGTCCAGGATGGAATCCCCTGGCCAGACACTTGGGAGAGCCAACGGCTTGGAACGCCGCTGCACGATTGGATGATCCGCAATGCCGCCGCCAGGGAGAAGCCGGCGGAGGGACTTGACCGGGTGACCGAATGGTGTGGTCTCGAAGCACGCTCGCTGGCGCGGCAGTTTCTTGGAGCGGCGGAGCCCACCATCCTCATTGCGAACGCAGTTCTGGTGGGGCTGGTCGTGCTCTGTATCTTCCGCCCGCTGATCCTGCTGACTATGCGCATGGCCACCGACTCCTGAATTCTGACTTCCGAGCAACACTCACAATGATCACCAAACCCGACATGGATCCCCCCGAGTTCGTCGAATGTCTGCTGCGCGAGGCGCTCGAGGCCAACGCAAGTGATATCTATGTGCTGCCCGGGCGCGGTGATGTGCGCTTTCGCAGCAAGGGACCGGAGGGCGAGGGGGAGCTGGCGGTGGTCCCGCTGGAGTACGGGCTCCAGTGCGTGGCCCGCATCAAAGTGCTCGCGGGCATGCTGACCTATCGCACCAGCGTTGCCCAAGATGGCGCCGTCCATGGGTTTGCGGGTGCGTGTGGGCGAGAACTGCGCGTGGCCACACTACCCTCTCTCAACGGCGAGCGAATGACAATCCGTGCGCTCAAACAGGGAGGCGCACAGAATCTTCTGGACGATCTCGGCTTTGCGGAGTCCGCAGTCCAACGCCTGCATGCTCTCCTGCGCCGGCGCACCGGCCTGCTTGTCTTCACCGGACCCACCGGCTCGGGCAAGACCACCACCATCTACGCCATCGTCCGCGAACTCTTGCGCGGCGGACACAACCCCGCGGAAATCATCACCATCGAAGATCCCGTCGAGTGCGAGATTTCCGGAATCACGCAAATTCAGATCCGCAGGAACGACGAGGACTGGAGCTATGTGCACGCGCTGCGCGCCGCGCTGCGCCACGACGTCAAGACGCTTGTCATCGGCGAGATGCGTGATCGCGAGGTGGTGCGCGTGGCGCTGGACGCCGCACTGACCGGGCACCGCGTGATCACGACCTACCATGCCGGAGACATTCCGTCCGTCTACGCCCGCATGCTGCACCAGGGCTTCGAGCCGTTCCTTGTGGCGGCGGCTGTGACTGGTGTCGTGAGCCAGCGCCTGGTCCATACCGACGGGGGGCGCCATTCCGTTCCCATCGCCGCCGTGCTCGAAGCTGACGATCCCTGGAGGGAGATGATTATGGAACGCCCCCCTCTGAGCGAGATTCGCAAACGGCTGCGCGGCATCCCCGGTGCGGATTTGGCAACGGAGGCCCAGGCATTGGTCCAGGCTGGACGCATCAGCAAGACGGAGGCCTGTCTGCTATGATGAAGATCTTGCCAAACTCCATGGAGCGCTCGCCGAAAACCACGTGCCGACACGCCTTCACTCTCATCGAGATCGTCATCGCAACGGGGCTTCTGGCGATTCTCCTTGGAGGGGTCTTCTGCAGTCTCAGGCTGACCAGTGCCGCGCAGCGCCGCAGCATGAGGAGAAGAAAGGCCTTGCATGTGATCGACAACACCGTCGAACGACTGGCTGCGGAGAGGCGGTTTGAGGATCAGGCTGTGCGGGCTGCGCTCCACGACGAGTTCGCTCGCTCCGACTTGGCGAATGCTGCGGATCTCCAGCCCGAATGCATGCCGAGCGACGCTGGTTGGCGGCTGGTGGTCCGAAGGCGAGGCGGGCGCAAAATTGCCAGTGTGGAGGTGTCGCGCCCATGAAAATCCGCGGACAACGCAGAAAAGCCAACTGCTACACCTTGATCGAGGTGGTCGCGGCAGGGGGCCTTCTGATGATACTCTCAACCACCGCCTTGAGCATTTTGCACCAGACATGGTTGCACAGCCGGGACACCATGCGCAACACTCAGCTCTGCGGCGAGAGTGCGTTGCTCCGCAAGGCCTGGCGTTCGCATGTGCATGCCTGCTCAAGCCCCGTCCGGTTTCGGGATGGAGAACTGGTGGCGGAGGGCGACTGGGCGGCTATGATGGGGGATGACAAGCTCCTGTTGCACTGCGGAGAGGACGAAAAGGCGCTCCGGATCCCCGTCGGCATGGACGCGGCTCTCACAGTGGAGGATGGAGGAAGGCGAGCCGTGCTGACGCTGGGCTGGCGTTCAGGCGGGCCGCGCCGCCACTACCTGCGCATCGTTGCCTGTCCCAGGGTGTCCGCACGGAGGGATCTGCCATGAGACATGCCCCAAAAAAGCGAAGCCAGCGTGGTGTCGCCACGTTGTTCGTCATGCTTGTGGCCACTGTGGTGCTCGTTGTGCTCACGGGCGCGGTCCACATGAGTCGACTCCTCATGGATCAGAATCGACAGCTCGAGAACGAAATACGGCGTGATGCGGCGGCACTCCGCCCGTATCCAAATGGAAAACATGCGAAAAAGGAACCTGTAGAATGACTGTCAAATTCGCTTTCGTCGGCTTCCGTCATGGACACATTGACTCCCTGTTGGCAAAGGTGCGGGAGGACTCAGCCACGGAGTTGGTGGCTGTCTGCGAGGAAGACGAGACCAGCCGTGCCGCACTTGTCGCCAAGGGGATGGAGGTCACCCACGACGACTTCGAAACCATGCTTGCGGATGTCGATTGCGATGTGGTGGCCATCGGCGACTACTACGGCAAGCGCGGCAGCCTGGCCATCCGCGCCTTGGAGGCCGGGCGGCACGTGATTGCGGACAAGCCCCTGTGCACGGACCTCGCCGAGCTGAAGCGCATCGGGGAACTGGCTGCTGAAAAGAAACTTTCCGTTGGCTGCCAGCTCGACATGCGGGGTGGTCCGACGCGCATGACCATGCGGCGCATCATCCTCTCCGGCGCCATCGGCGAGGTGCAGACCTTCAGTTTCAGCGGACAGCATCCTCTGATGTATGGCACTCGTCCCGACTGGTATTTCGAGGAGGGAAAGCATGGCGGCACCATCAACGACATCGCCATCCACGCGGTGGACGCCATTCCCTGGATGACCGGGCGCGAGATTGTCGAAGTGGTGGCTGCCCGCGCCTGGAACGCGAAGGCGACGGAAGCGCCCTTCTTCGGTGACTGTGCACAGCTCATGCTCCGTTTGGACAATGGAGGCGGTGTCATCGGCGACGTCTCGTACCTCAGTCCCGACAAATGCGGCTACGGCATCCGCCAGTACTGGCGCGTGACTGTGCACGGCACCAAGGGACTTGTGGAGATACGCTGCGGCGACGATATGGTCATGCTCGCCACCGACGACGACGCGGAACCGCAGTACATCAAGGCGGAAAGCGATGGCTCGCAGAGCTATTTGCACGATTTTCTCGATGAGATTGCCGGGCGAACTGGAAACGTCCAGCTCACCACCGCGCTCGTGCTGCGCGCCGCCCGCATCTCCCTGCTGACCCAGAAGGCGGCCGACGAGGGACTAACCAACCTGCCTTGCTGACCCCGCAGAGTGGGTCTCGAATGAGGAGGGGCTATGGCAACGCAAAGCTACCTGCAGAGAGTTCTCGGCAGCACCCCGTCACCGGATTTCGGAAATCTTCAGGCTGTGCTTGCCAAAGGCCTCCCCGTGCGTCCAACCCTCTTCGAGTTCTTTCTTAACGGCCGATTGTACAAACGCCTGTCCGCCGTCTCGGGTTTGCCCACCGATGACGACTACGGCATGGCCCGTGTTCTCACGGCCGCCTTCTATCAGGCAGGCTACGACTACGTCACGTTCAAGCCGCCCGCTTTTTGCTTCCCCGCGGGCGCCAGGGGGCATGAGCAGACCCTCTCACTCAACGAGGGCGCCCTGATCACCAACCGTGAGACCTTTGAATCCTACGAGTGGATCCATCCTGACGATTGCGGCGACTACGACATGCTCGAGCGGATTTCCAGTGACCTTCCCGATGGCATGAAGGTGGTGCTGTACGGTCCTGGTGGCGTGCTTGAGAATGTCATCCGGCTGGCCGGATACGACAATCTCTGCTTCATGATCGCCGACGATCCCGAACTGACGCAGGAGTTGTTCGACGCCGTTGGTTCCCGCCTGGTCCGCCACTACGAGCTTGGCTGCGAACACGAGTCGGTGGGTGCGGCCATCTCCAACGATGATTGGGGATTCAAGACCCAGCCCATGCTCTCTCCCGCTGACCTGCGCACCTTTGTTTTTCCCTGGCACAAGCGGATTGTCGAGGCGATTCACAATGCCGGAGATCTGGCGATTCTGCACTCCTGCGGAAATGCCTCTGAGATCATGGAGGACATCATCGAGGATATGGGGTTCGACGGAAAACACTCCTATGAGGACACGATCGAACCCGTCGAGAGCATCTACGAGGACTACCAGGAGCGCATTGCCATCCTCGGCGGCGTGGATCTCGACTTTCTCGTCCGCTCCGAGCCCGACAAGGTCTACCGGCGCGCCCGTGCCCTGCTCGAGCAGAGTGCGGACACGGGCGGGTACGCTCTCGGTACTGGAAACAGTGTGCCGGAGTACGTGCCCGACGAGAACTACTGCGCCATGATCTGGGCCGCGCTGGAGGTTCGTGCGTGACTCCCGAGCAGGATCCACTGTATCGGCACTGTCAACTGTGTCCACGCGAATGCGGCGTCGATCGCATCGCAGGCGACCGTGGGACCTGTGGCGAGACGTCCATCTGCCGCGTGGCATCCTCGGGTCCGCATTTTGGCGAGGAACCGTGTTTCTCGGGCACGCGTGGCTCGGGCACCCTCTTTTTCAGCGGATGCTCCTGCGGCTGTCTCTTCTGCCAGAATCACCAGATTTCCTCGGGAGACGTGGGAGAGCAATGGCGCTTCGAGGAACTGGTCTCGCACGCCCGAGTGTTGATTGGCCAGGGCGTGCACAACCTCAACTTTGTCACGCCCAGTCATTTTCTGCCCCACATTCGCGCGTTGCGCCGGCGCCTCCGGGAGGACGGTGTGGACATTCCCTTCCTCTACAACTCCTCGGGGTACGAACGTGTGGACAGGATCCGCGAGATCGCGCCCTACATTGATCTTTTTCTGCCTGATCTCAAGTTTGCCGATCCCGCGCTGGCTCGGACCTGCATGGGGGACGAACGCTATCCGGAGATCGCCTTTGCGGCGCTTGAGGAGATGGTGCGCGCCAAGGGCTTCCTGCAGCCATGGGACCCGACGGGGGAGATCCCGGCCGAGAACGGTGTGCTTGTCCGACATCTCGTTCTGCCCGGGCATGTGGACAACACGCTGGCCGTTCTGGAACGGCTGCATCAGCGCTTTGGCGGGGAACTGCCCTTGTCGGTCATGAGCCAGTACCGCCCCACACCCCACTGTCACAACGCCGGGTCCCTGGCGCGAACGCTGACATCGGCCGAATACGAACGAGTCTGCGAACGAGTCGTCGAGCTTGGCTTCGAGCACGTCTTCATCCAGCCCGAATCGGGAGACGAAGGCTTCTTTCCCGACTTCTCCCAAGATCAACCCTTCCCAGGCAACAAACGGGCGGAGAAGTAGGCTTAGTCGGACTGTCTGATTGTGGTTCGGCGCGGCCCGCACCGAGAGTCTTGCAGGGCGAGCCGTCCCGAACCACTGGAGACTCGTTCGCCTGTCAGGCGTTCCAGGCTTCGCGTAGAAGGTTCGCCGTCTCCTCCAGCGCTTCGGGAACCACGCGGCGGTCGGCGAGCACGGGCATGAAATTGGTGTCTCCGATCCAGCGTGGCACCACGTGTCCGTGGACATGGTCGGCTACACCCGCACCTGCGGATTCGCCAAGATTGAAGCCGATATTGAACCCGCTGGGCGCCATTACCTTGCGCAACACTTCCTCGGCTTTCACCAGCAGCTCCATGATCTCGTTGCGCTCCACCGTCTCGAGCAGGCTGAGATCGCTGACGTGTCGATAGGGCGCGACAAGAACATGTCCGGAATTGTAGGGGAAATCGTTCATGAGCACGAAGGCTGTTTCGCCACGGGCAATGATGTGGTCCGCCACATCCTCCGTGCGGGTTCCCTTCTCGCAGAAAAAGCAGCCATCCGGCTTGGCGCTGCGGATGTACTCGATGCGCCATGGCGCCCACAGAGGACGCGCGTGCGGCGTGCTTTCGTTCTTGTCCGTCATGCGTGTGGCACCTGTCTTGAGGTGCCGCGAAAAGGGTTTCGCGGCCGGTCATCGGTGATCAGTGTTCTGGCGACGCTCTACCATAGCTCTGTCCTCGACGGAACGCACGCGGCAGGCATTCGGGCAATCATATTCTCCTGCGCCCCCATCGGCCTTGCGCCGGTGGAGCGGAAGATTTGTAGTGGTGATCTACTGAGCCCCCCCCGGCCGACGCTGTAGCGCGACCCGGGACGGGAGGGGAGTGCTGGGCTCCAATGCCCAGATCAGAAACCAATCCCTCGCTCCACCGGGATAAACCCGGCGGGGGCGGGACAGACCGTAATCCGTTGGAGATTCCCTGTGAAACCTCCGAATTCTTGAATCTGGTCTGCGAAACATTTCGGATCAGTCCCTTGACGATCACCCCGCAGATTGTTGCCACAGCCATGGCGTTCCCCCCATCCGTCAACACGGGGGAGAGTGAGGGGGGACACCCGTCCAACCCGGCATCCTTGCGTCTGCGCATCCGAGACGGCAATGTGTGCGCATGGTGCCATCTCGGCCGTCGCCCAGAAAGTGACATGGAACTGGAGAACCACGATGCGCAGACTTTCACTGGTCATGCTCTACGGATGCCTGACCTTCACCGCCGCCGCCCAGGAGGTGCTCGGCTCGAGGGCCGCCAGGGCGTCTGTGAAGTACAAACCTTGGTGGCGCTTGGAGGAAGCGCTCTTCGGCTACCGGCCCGAGTTCGACCCGGGCATCGCCTGTTTCGGTCCCGACAACGAGACATACATGCGCTTTGGAGATGTCGTCCAGACACTCGACGGCGCGGGGAACTGGCAACGGCTCCCGCTGGCGCCCGCCGTGAAGAAAATCTTCTCCACGTGGGATGGTGTCTTCATGCAGGGGTACTTCGCGGAGGAGCACATCGTCTTCGATGACGCGGGAGACGCCTATGCGGTGCTCAATGCGACGCGCTCCTCGATCGGGCGCCTTTTCCTGCTCCATTCGCGGGACCGTTGCCGCACGTGGCGCGCCTACGCCGTGGGCTTGGGATATGGCAGGCTGGAACGGCGGGACGGGCACACGCGCATGAGCAGGCCGCCCCCCCTGCTAATCCATGATTCCGGACTGCGCGGCATTCTCCAACTTGTCGTGCCGGAGAAGAAGCCAGACGGATCGCTTGACGTCTCCAACTCCAAAGTCATCTCGGAAGACAGCTTTCTCGTGGCCAATCATTCCGGCGGCGGCAACTCGCTTGTCACCATCGGAAACCGCATCCATGTCTTCTTTCCTGGCAAGACTCCCATTGCCGGTCAGGAGCGCACGGGGACGCCCGAATACGTTGTGACGCACGACCTGGAAGACGGCACGACCACCGAGCCCGTGTTCCTTGGTTTCGGCGGTTCCGGCGCTCCGGACGCGCACAATCTGCCAGTCGTTTCCGCTGATAGCCAAGGCTACCTGCACGTCGTCCTCGGCGCCCACCACGATCCCTTCAAGTACACCCGCTCGCTCAAACCGAACAGCATCACGGACGGCTGGACGAAGCCGCAACGCTTTGGGACTCCGAAGCGAACCCCAAACGAGGGCAGCTACACGTATGTCGGTCTGGTCTGCGACGCGGCCGACACGCTTCACGTGGTCGCCCGGTGGGCTGGCGAGAGCTACACTTTCAAACTCGCCTACCTGCGGAAACCGCATGGAAAGCCATGGGAAAAGAACCGAAATCTCGTGACGCCCTTCAAAGGCAACTACCACGTCTGGTATCACAAGCTGACCATCGACAGAAAGAACCGGCTGTTCCTCAACTACGTGTGCCGCGCCTCCATCAAACGCACGGACGAAGTGCCGTCGTTCGGAAAAAAATGGCCATCCGAGGACCTTTCAGGACGCTTCCTCACCCAGAGCCACTGCCTGCTCATGTCCGGTGACCAGGGGGACACCTGGCACTTGGCCACAAGCCGCGATCTGGGGGCAGAACGTCCGGATACCACGCCCGCGACTGCGCCCGGACAGAAGCTCGAGTTCGCCGAAGCGACGATGCGGCCCACGGGGCAACTCGGCGGGCCTTTCCGCGAAATGGCCGGAGCTGGCCGGTTTCTGGTCGTGGGCGTCGGGCAACGTGCAACCGTGCTGGACGTCTCCGATCCGACTAGACTCAGACTCGTGGGCGATTCTGCCGCGCTGGGTGACTCCATCTATGACATCGACATCCAGGGAGACATTGTCGCCGTCGCCGCCTGGCGGGGTGGTCTGCATCTTTTCAGACTTGAGAAGACAGGCAGTCTGCAGCCGTTAGGAACCTGGAAAGGTGGGGAAGCCCGTCGCTTCCAATGGCAGGGAAGACACCTCTATCTGACCACGGGGAGAGGCGGCCTGCACGTCTTGGACACAAGCAATCCGAGCGAACTGGTGGAACTGGGCGCGCTGCGTGGAATCGACATCTGCGCCGTGGCGCTCCATGGCGGACTGGCGTACGGGGCGCTGGGTTCCGGCGGCCTCAACGTCATGGACGTCAGCGATCCCGCGCATCCCAGGCAACTTTCCGTGCTGTACAAGCCAATGTCGGGGTCGGATCGCAAGAACGCCGCATACAACGTGACGGTTGGCGGCGAGATCCTGTACGTCTGCCCGGGGCCAGCGCCTTCCGTTCTGCGCGTGTTCGACTTGAAGAACCCTCGCCAGCCCCTTGAGACGGCGGACCTGGAGAAGCCATGGGGCTGGGGGCGGCCAGTCGCCCTCCACGGAGACAGACTGCTCATGGCGAGTCTCCAGGGACTGCGCATCCTGAAACAGGGACCGACACCACAGGAGCTTGTGTCCTGGGAGAGCCGGTCCATAGGCAGTGTAACGGTGATTGGGGACACTGCGTACGCCACGCTTGGCGGTGATGGCATTGCCGCCCTGGACATATCCTCTTCAGACAGCGTGAAAGAAATCGGGCGCTACTCCCAACCCGGAACGCCATTCGCGCTTGCGGCGGAAGGCCAGACGCTCTTCGTCGCCGACTGGAAGCACGGCATACGAATTTTCGATGTGGCGAACGCGGACAGGCCCGTCGAAAGACGTTCACTGGTCAAGTATCCCCATGTCTTTGCGATGTCCGCACGCCGGGGCGTGCTTGCGGCGGCGCTCGGAGCGGAAGGCGCGGTTCTCATTCAGACTCCCAA
>JAGLDW010000473.1 GCA_023145395.1 Lentisphaeria bacterium
CTCGGCAAAAACTACAACAATGGCAATTTTGTTTTTGAAAACAACTTGTACTGGGATGTCACCAAGGAGCCCTTCCTCTTCGCAGGCTATGACTTCGCCGACTGGCAGGCGGAGGGGTACGATGGGACCTCCCGCGTGGCCGATCCGCGTTTTCGAAATCCCGAGAAAGGTGATTTTCGCCTGCGCCGGTCTTCCCCGGTCTTCGACATGGGCATCGAGCCTCTGCAGGACTTTTCCAAGATCGGTCTCTACGGCCCCCGCTGGTGGACGCGCAAAACGCGCAAGGTGATCCACCGCACGGTTGATCCCTCGATGAAGAAGGTCAGGGGTGGAAGGAAGCGCCAGCGCAACCCGCGCCTGATCGAGGAGAACTGCGAGACGCTCGACATCGATGCCAAGGTCCCGTTCGCGGGCTCCAGCGGTCAGGAGAAAGGCGCGAGCATTCACGTTGTTGCGAACCCGGCAGGGGAGGGGAAGGTCGTCAAGTTCCAGGATGTGGAAGGGTTGTCCCACGAGTGGCAGCCGCATCTCTCGACCCAGCTTAGCTGGCGCCGGGACGCGGTCCACGCCTCCTTCGATGTCTTGATGCGCCCGGGCGCGGAGTTCTGGCACGAATGGCGCGACCGCTCCGGTCCCTACAAGGTGGGCGTTAACCTGCGTTTCAAAGATGGCCGCTTGTTCTCCCTGGACAGGGATCTCTGCGCCGCCCCGGTTGACAAGTGGGTCCACATCGAGATCTCCTGCGGACTGGGCCGTCAGGCGGAGGAGACCTTCGATCTGACCGTGACGGTGGCCGGCGAGCAACCCAGGCGATTCCAGGCGCTGCCCTTCGGCAACAAGGAGTGGGACTGCCTCGCTTGCCTGGTATGGGTGAGCAACGCCACCAAGAAGTCGGAATTCTATCTCGACAACCTGCGCTATGTGCGGGTGAAAGCGCCCACCGCGCCCAAGTAGCCACAGGTGCCGATTCCCGCTTTGCGGACTCTGCGGCTCAGCGGGAGCTTCGCCCTCCCGGGGTGCCGATTCTCGTGGACCGCCTCCGCTAGTCAATGCGGTAGGTGAGGACCTCACATGGGAGCGGGCCATTTCGGATGCGGTCTGCGCGCACGGGCTCGAGAGGGATGCATTTGCGGACAAGTGGTGTGCCAGCCAGGAGGGTGGCGGTGCAACCACGCTGCTTCAACAGAGACGCACCGAGCTGTTGGAAGAAGCGGGGTTCCGCCTCCATGCGCACATCGTAGGGGGGGTTGGTGACGATGAACCGCCCTTCTCCGGCCTGTAGTTTCATGACATCCGCCTCTCGAAACGTCAGGCGGACCCCGGCGACGCGCGCATTCTCCTTCGCGGCCTCCAGGGCATCCGGATCCACGTCGGATGCGATGATGCGCGGGCGGGCGCCGCGGCACTTCCGGCGGGCTTCTCCGCGCAGGCGCCGCATCCCGTCCGCAGTCTCCTCGTCGTGGGAGGCCCAGCGCTCGAAGCCGAAACGCTCCCGCAAGATGCCAGGTGCGCTGTTCGTGGCCCACAACGCCGCCTCGATGGCGATGGTTCCCGAACCGCACATGGGATCGATCAGCGGTGTTTGGCCATCCCAGCCCGACATGCGGAGCAAGGCCGCCGCCAAGGTCTCCTTCAACGGCGCCTCACCCCCCGTGCGACGATAGCCGCGCTGGAAGAGAGGTGCGCCGGAGAGATCCAGATACAGCGTCGCCCGGTTTCGCCAGAGGTGCAGGAACACACGTACGTCGGGGTCGTCCCGATCCACGTCCGGGCGTGAACCCGTCGCCTCCCGAAGCTGGTCCGCGATCGCGTCTTTTACCCGCACCGAGGCATACATGGAGTTCTCCACCGCGCTCTCGGCTGTGTAGGCGCTCACGGCGATCGTGGTGTCCGGACTGATGTGAGGCATCCATTCGCAGGCTAGTGCTCCCGCGTAGAGCGCGTCCTCGTCAGGGCACTCGAATCGGGCAAGCTGACAGAGGATGCGCTGGGCGATGCGGGAGTGCAGGCAGGCGTAGGCGCCATCGCTCAGAGAACCGCCAAAGGGAACCCCGCCGGGAATGCGGCGGGTGCCTCGGAATCCAAGATCCCGCAATTCCTCAAGCAGTGCGTATTCGGTGCCAGGGCTGGCAGAGGCAAAAAACTCCATTCGTCATTCCTTCGCTGCGAGACAGGCTTTGAGCCAGCAATAGATGCTGTCTCCGATCTGACGGTAGCCCTCGGCTGCCGGGTGAACCCCGTTGGCCAGGCGCGTGACCTTGCGTTCACTGCGGGAATTGGCCTTCCCCGTGCGCGAGGGATAGTTGTGCATGCAGTCCAGATTCACGTTGGCGGGAATGAGGTTGATGTTCTCCTTCTCCCGCCCGCCGTAGTGGGCCATCATGCGTTCGGCCACGCGGAACTGGTTGCGCTTGTACTGCCAGCGCGTCTGGCTGCATCTGTAGTTGGCGCCAAAGGCGTCCTGCGTGCCTGCGGGGGGCACTAGAAGCAGACAGCCGATCTGCGTGTCCTTGGACAGACTGCGGATCATCTCCAGCAAGGTGTCGTAGTGCTGGAACATGATGTCGATGCGCGCCTCGATGGTCTCGTCCGTCGCACTGAACGTGTCGTTGCAGCCGAGCAGAATCGTGACGAAGTCCGGCGCCTTCCCCCCGTTGAACTCCTCGCAGTACTTGCCCAAGTCGAGCGCGGGCTTGCCGTCGGCGCCCGCATAGAGGAAGGGGCTGCCGCCGGTCTTGGCGCCCGTGCGTGCCACACCGTCCTTCCAGAGGGTGGCGAAGCGTTGGGCCGTCCAGCCCCCGTAGCCCTCATGGGGGTAGCCGCTCGTGCGTCGCACGGAACCGATCATCTTCAGCTTCGGATTGTCCTCTCCCTGGCACAACTCGCCCACATGTTTCGGATACACACTGGCGGCGGTGAGACTGTCGCCAATGACCAGAATGCTGACTGGGCGGCCCGCCCCCGCGTTCTTCGGAGACACACGGATCATCGATTTCGCCTCGGTCAGCAGCTCATTGGCCCGGTTGCGGACGGCGATGGAGAAACCGAATTGGCCTATGGTCTTGCCGGTGGGCGTGTAGCTCCACCGCTCGTTCTGCTGGATGCCGCGGTTGCAGGTCACGTCGAACACGTAGTTGGCCGGATTCACCGTCAGCGAGACATTGTCGAAATACACGTTCATCTCGACGCCCGGCACCGCGTAGATCACGGGGGGCAGGAGAAGTTTGATCGGCGGAGGGGCGGCTACGGGAGCCACCTTCGGTTTCGTCGCCTCGGGTTCGGCGCCGAGGCAGACGGCGACGGCAAGCGTGGCAAGACTGGCGATCTGTGGACGAATGGGCATGCGCATGGGAGTATCTCCTCTTAGATTTCCTCAAGTCTGACGATACGCCGTTCCTCGGCGGATTTGATGGCGGCGAAGGCGACACGTGTGGCCATGACGGCATCGTCGATGCCGCAGACTACGGGCCCGTCTCCCACGATCTGGTCCGCAAAATGGTCCAGCGCATGTGCATGTCCCTTGTCCGGCTCGGCGGTGAACAGGTCCATCGGGTTGCCCGAAGCGACTACTTCCGCCGTTGCCGCGTGCTTCTTTTCCAGCCAGCCGTCGATACCGCCCTGCGTGCCCACGTCGGGATGCCGGTCGGTCAGGAACGGGTAGGTCTTGCGCCAAGGCGCTCCCTCGACGCCCGACGTGCGGATCTCGCACATGTGATCGACGACCACGACACCCCCGTTGCCCATCGCCTCGTAAAGCTCCTTCGGATACCCAAAAGTGCCGTTGGCGCACAGCGTGACAGTGGCCAGCTCGCCACCCGCGTATTCGATGATGATCGCATGGTTGAGCATGCCGCTGTCGATGGCGGTGACCGCGATGGGCTCACTGCCCATGAACCAGTTGCAGAGATCTGTGAAATGCGTCATTTCGAAAAGCATCGGTCCGTGCGAGGCCTGTGTCTTGTCGAACACCCAGGCCTTCCACGACCACCAGTCGTCATTGATGCGGCAGGTGAACTGCGCAACGCCATCCTCGGGCAGCTTCGGGCGGGCGTCTCCCTCCCGGTTCCAGCGCCAGGGACAGGGCTGCGGGTTCTCCATGTGACGCCGAAAAATGTCTCGTGCTTCGATCATGGCGGGGCTGTTGCGGCGATTGTGCCCGACGCAGAAGGGAATACCCGAATCGTGGACCACCTTCTGGATCGCGTACACTTCGTCCAACTCCCTGGCCAGGGGCTTCTCCACATAGACCGGCTTGCCCAGTTCGCCGGCCAGTTCGATCACTGGCAGGCGCAGTCTCTCCGTGGTCGCCAGACAGATCGCCTCCACCTCGGGATCCCGCAGAGTGGTCGCCCAGTCCGTGCTGGTGTGCAGCGCGCCATGCTTTTCGCGGCAGATGGCGAGTGCATCCTCCGACAGGTCGCAGCAGGTGTGCAGCACGGTCTTCTCGGAGCGTGCGATGTTCGGCACGTGCTGGCCCTGGGCGAGCGCACCACAACCGACGACGGCAAAGTTGAGCGGTTTTCTCAGCATGGGAATCGTTCTCCTAACAAGTTGACCCCAACGGGGCATAGCTCCACGTTTCGAATTGGGCGCGCCACAGACCCCGCGCGGCTTGCACAGTCATGCATTGTGCGATACGCTTTCCACGGGTGAAGGTCGGTTTGGACCGCGCCTGCGAACACCCGTGGAAAATCACATGCATATAGCCTAAACCATTTCGGAAGTCTGGCAAGTGCCTTGGCTTCGTGTAGCCGAAACTTGCCAGCGACACCGCAGAGCGTCCAGATATGACCGGTAAAGCCGACGAGAAACCCTACTATGATTTTGCCCGCTTCCTCCGGGAGCAGTACGGAGGCAAAGTCTACCGAGTCCCCGTGGATTTGGATCTCGGCTGTCCCCACCGCCAGGGGGGGCAGGGGGGATGCACTTTCTGCGGGGAACGTGGTGCCCGCGCCACCCATCTTGGCTCCTCGAAGTTGTCCCTGCAGGAGCAAGTGGCGAAGGGGGTTGCCTTCGCTAGAGAGCGCTATGGCGCCACCAGTCTCATCGCCTATTTCCAGGCATTCACAAGCACAAACGCGCCGGTGGAGACCCTGCGCGCCTTGTACGACGAAGTGCTGAGCGCCGCCGACTTTGTCGGCATCGCCATTTCCACACGCCCCGATTGTCTGCCTGACGATGTCATGGATTATCTCGGGGAACTTTCGAAAAAGTATGATCTGTGGGTCGAGTTGGGCGTCCAGAGCGCAAATGACGAGACTCTCCGCAGAATCAACCGAGGGCATAATTTTGCCTGTTCTGCGCAGGCGGTGGCGGCATTGTCGGAGCGGGGCATCCGGGTGGTGGCGCATGTGGTCTTGGGCCTGCCGGGGGAGGACATCCCCGACTATCGCTGGACATCGACGGCACTCGCGGCCCTGCCTTTCTCCGGCATAAAAATCCACAATTTGCATGTTGTGAAGAGCACGGCGCTTGCAGCCGAGTGGCGCGAGGGCAGCGTTCGGACGATGGACGAACATGAATATGGGGAAGTGCTCATTGATTTTCTGCGGCGCATCCCGAGTCACTGGGCCATCTTGCGCATGGTCACCGACACTCCCCGGGAATGGTTGCATGCCCCCGAATGGTGGATGAGCAAGGGGCAGTTTCTTCAGCATATCGAGAAGCAGATGCGGCTGTGCGGCTGGCATCAGGGAGACCTCTTCGTGCAGGCAGCCGCCAAATCCACTGCGACCGCCACCGCCGAGAGCAGGGACAAGAAAGGCGACTCGGACACTCGCTGTATGCCCGCGTCCGCCATACGGCGCCTCAGCAGCATTTCCCGACTGCGTCGCTTCTTCGAGGCCGCCGATATTCCGGTGGGGCCTCCAGGAGATGGACCGGCTGTCATCGACTTTGGTTTTGGCGAGGGTGATCTCGTTCTTGGCGTGCCGCAAATCCTCGCGCCACCCTCACAGTTTCCAGTTCATGTCGCCGCCGTGCCCCATGGTCACCTCGACCGGGACAAAGTGATGCGCGCCCTCCCCCATCTGCGCCCGCTTGTGGAGGGAATCCGGGACAGCGAGGGACGGTATGACTGGGGGGAGTTGCTTCTCTGCCGGGGAGACGCCAGACAACACCTCTATCGCCTGCGGGGCCGCGCCGAAATCATTCTTCTCGAGCCGCCCGATGTCCAGAGCACTCCCGAGCTCTTCTCGCTTGAGTTTCTGCGTCGGCTCCTGCGCATGCTTCAGCCGGACGGGGTGGTCATCGCAAGTTCCGGCAGTTCGGCATTGCGTGGCGCTCTTGTGCGCCTTGGCGCGGCTGTGGGAAGAATCCCCGGCGTGGCGAAGTCGCAGGGCACTGTCGCTGCCTTGGACCAGAAATATCTCGTCCAGCCTCTCTGCAGAGAGGAGCGAGCGCTTCTGAAACGGACGCTCGCAGGCGTTCCATTCCGTGACCATGATCTCCGCACCCCCCGCAAGAAGATGCTCCGCCACCGTGATGAAGTGGTGAGTCGATTGCGAAAAAGGGGATGGAAAACTCGCCCATAGGGTGGGGGGCAACAGGACGATGACCAAAACAGAACTACTGGTCATTCTGGATGAGATCGGGGTCCGTCCCAGTCGCAGAATGGGACAGAATTTTCTCGTTGACACGAACATGCTCGACGCGTTGGTGCGGGCGGCTGCCCCGGCTGCAGGGGAGCATGTGCTGGAGGTGGGGCCCGGAACCGGTGTGCTCACTCGTCGGCTACTGGAGGCGGGCTGCCGTGTGACGGCTGTCGAGTTGGATCATCGGCTGGCCTCCTACCTTCGTCGCGACCTGGAGGGCGCGCCAGGATTCCGCCTGATCGAGGAAGACGCCTGCAAGGTCGATTATGAGACGCTCATGGGAGATGCGCCGTACCGCTGCATCGCCAACCTCCCCTACGCTTGTGGCACTGTTTTTTTGGCCGGTATGCTGACACTCGCCAATTCCCCCCTCGATTTCCACGTTCTTCTCCAAAAGGAGATGGCGGAACGTATCGTCGCTCCTTCCGGGACGAAGACCTACGGAGTGTTCACCGTGCGGGTTGGTCTGCGCTACCGGGCGGAGATTGTCCGAGTCGTGCCCGCAGGCGTGTTCTACCCACCTCCCGATGTGGCTTCGGCTTTTGTGCGGATGGTCCGGCACGGCCGCATCGACGAGGGAGTCTGCGCCACGGCTGCCGAACTCGCCACGCTTGCCTTCGGGCAACGGCGCAAGAAAGCGCTGCCTTTGATGGCCCGGAGATTCGAGGCGACGCGTCTTCAGGCTGCATTCGATGAGCTTGGCATCCTTCCAGGTGCGCGCGCCGAGACGATTGCGGTGTCACAGTACACGGCGCTGGCGGAACGAGTTGGCTAAAGGTCCGCACAAAATGAACAGCAGCAAAATGTAAAGAGCTTTCCGTGCGGACCTTTGAGATCCGCCCGAAAATAACGAATTTGGAGACCGACTGACATGCTGGTTCTGGCAAATCTCTCCACCAATCCGGTCCTCTATGCATTCGGGCAGAGCGATGGCTTCGCCAGGTTCATTGTGGGCTTGTTGTTTCTGCTGTCGATCTACGCTTGGTCGATCATGGTCGAAAAATGGCTTACGCTTCGGCGTGTGCGCAAGAACAACCAGAAGTTCCTGGCCAGTTTCGAGCGCGAGGATGCGGCCTTGGGGGTCGCGTTGCTGATCGATGACTACCGCGGCCCCGTCGTGGATGTGTACAAGCGGGGGGTGGAGGAGGTTCTGGATATTCTAGACGTGGCGCCACACCAGGAGGAGAGCGTGTGCCGCACGCGCAGGTTGCCACGCCCGCTCACCACTGCCGAGGCGGACAAAATTCGCAGCGCCCTCGACCGAGCAGTGGATGCCCAGGCCATGGCGTTGGAGGAGCGGCTGGGGCTACTCGGCACGATTGTCAGCATCAGCCCATTTCTTGGACTACTGGGCACTGTGTGGGGCGTCATGCTCGCCTTTATCGGCATGGCCCAGAAGGGGCGCCCCGACATCGGCGCCATCGCCCCGGGCGTCAGCGGCGCCCTCCTAACCACCGTGGTGGGCCTCGTTGTCGCCATCCCGTCCGTGGTTGGCAACAATCTCATCCTCAGCGTCGTCGAAAAGACCACGGTGGAGATGGAGAACTTCGTCGAGAATTTCATTGCGCTCATCAGACTTGAGGACAAAGAGTAGGAAGGGCCATTGGACCCATGGCGACGAAGCGACGACGACGCAGATCACTCAAGGTGGTCAGGGAGATCAACGTGACTCCTCTGATGGACCTCACGTTTCTGCTGCTCATCATCTTTATGATCACGGCGCCGGTGCTTGAGTACGAGACGGATGTGTCGCCTCCCGAGCTTTCGACGGACAAGGGCATCGACGAGAGCGACGAGCCCATGATGGTCAATCTCAGCCACGATGGAACGCTCTGGTTTCAGAAGGAGCGACTCACCCTTCAGCAACTCGTCGGGCGTCTTGAATATCAGCGTTCCCAGCGCCCTGACGTGACTGTGCTGATCCGCGCCGATGGCACTCGTCCCTATAGCGAGGTGATGGGGTTGATGAAAGCCGCTCGTGATGCTGGGGTCGTCAATGTGTCGCTCGTGACCCAACCGGAGGCTTGACATGTCAGCGGCAGCAATATTCCATGGGACGTTCCGGGGACGCGCCGCCATTCCGGCGACCATCACCCTGGCTCACCTTGCCGCATTGCTTCTTCTTGCTTGCAGTGGACTGTTCCGCCCGCCTCCCCCACCGCCTCTACGCGCCATCGCTGTCAAACTTGTCTCCCTCCCCCCACCGAGCACAGACGATCCAGAGGTGCTGGAAACCAAGGTCCCCGAACCCCCCAAACCGGATCCGCCGAAGCCCACGCCCCCCAAACCGGATCCGCCCAAACCCAAGCCCACAAAGCTCCCCCCACCCCGGCCTCCAGCCAAGAAGCTGGTGAAGAGGGCGCCGAAGAAGTGGACTCCGGTCAGCCCGGATGACATTCGCAAGAATCAACCTAGGAAGCCGCGCAAGAAAAGACAGACAGTGCACATCGATCCGAACACAGTCGCCCGGGATCTCAACAAGCAATTCCCCCCCGTGAGGGCTTCCCCCAGCAAGCCTCGGAAAAGCGGCGCCCCAGCCCAGCCCATATCGCGGATGGCAGTCAGGTACTATGATGCTGTCGGCGCTCTTCTCTACGAACTATGGCAGCAACCGACTCGGGCTGAAGTCGGGGCGGGCAACCCCGTGGTGACAGTTCTGCTCACGGTCCGCAGCGATGGAAGTCTGATCCACCGCCGAGTCCTGACCAAGAGCGGGTCCTCGGCGATGAACGGATCCGTCCGCGCCGTTTTGAAAAATGTGGAGTCGGTGCCTGCACCCGTCGAATACGGGCTTGCGGGTGCTTCCGTGCCAATCACCGTCACCTTCCGGTTGACAGATTGAAAACTACGGTGCCAGCGGCAAGATTAGTCCGTATGGCGGTGCGCCTCGGTTGCGTGTGAGAACCAGCCAACTATTTTCAAACATGAATACACAGGATCGATCCCATGAGAGACGGCAAGTACGGATTTGGCATCATCGGTTGCGGAGTCATCGCCCCGACCCACGTGAAGGGGATTGAGGCGTGCGACGAAGCCGAGCTGGTTGCATGCTGCGACATTGACGAGGCGAAGGGACAGAAGTTTGCCGAGGAGCACGGCGAGGTCGCGTTCTACACGGACTATCGCAGGATGGTCGAGGACCCGGCTGTGGACGTGGTCTGCGTGTGCACGCCCTCGGGGCTGCACGCCGAAGGCGCCATCGCCGCCGCCGAGGCGGGAAAACACGTCTTCTGCGAAAAACCCCTCGACATTCGGCGTGAGAGCATGACCGCCATGATCCGGGCTTGTCGCGATGCCGATGTGAAGCTGGGTTGCGTCTTTCAGAGCCGCACCATGCCTGACAATATCAAAGCGCGCAAGGCGATCCAGAATGGTGTCCTCGGGCAGATGACCCTCGCGGACGCCTTCCTCAAGGACTACCGCTCGCACGCCTACTACGCCAGCGCAGGCTGGCGTGGCACCTGGGCGCTTGACGGCGGAGGCGCTCTCATGAATCAGGGAGTCCACGGTGTCGATTTGCTCCTCTGGCTGGCCGGAGACGATGTGGAAAGTGTGTTCGCTCGCGCTGATCACAAGGTGCGTGATATTGAGGTCGAAGACACCTGCGTTGCTTGCCTGAAATTTCGCGGCGGCGCATTCGGCACCATCATCGGGACCACTTCCTGCAACCCCGGTGAAACCCGCCGCATCGAGTTGCACGGCGATGTCGGCACCATCATCAGCACTGGCAACAAGATCACACGGTGGGCCTTGGCCGAGGAATACGACGCTCGGGCCGCGGACAGCACTCCACCCGCCGATGGCGCAGTAGAGGATGGCGCCACGTGGGACAACAAGGCTGTGAGCTCCCAGGGGCATGTCTTTCTCGTTGACGATCTTGTCCAGGCCGTCAAGGAGGATCGCGATCCCTATATTGTCGGCGAAAGCGCGCGCAAAGCCGTCGATCTGATCCTGGCCATCTACGAATCGGCGCGCACCGGAAAAGATGTCCCGGTCACATCTGAATAGTGCACACAAAAAATGGGGAAGACACGTGAACGCGCGTATGAGCACCACCCTTCGAACCGCATGGAGCGTGCTAGCACCAGCCTGCCTGTGGGGCGCATTGGCAGTGGCCCAGGAGGTGGCCATGCCGCCTGCCGGAACCATAGCCAAGCCCGCTGTTGGGGAGGACCGGAGAACTAGGCCCCCCGAGGGGAGACAGCTCGTCCAGAACGGGCTCTTTGTCGGCAAGACACGTCCCAATGGCTGGCTGACCCGCGCCACCGGCGACCTTGGCACGTTCCAAATCATCCCCGCCGAAGAGGGCCAGGGATCGAACACGCTCGCCATCAGCATTCTCCGCGCCTCGGTCAAACCTTGGGAGTTCGAGCTACGGCAGAAAATTGCCGAACCCTTGACCAAGGGCGAGAACGTGCATTTCAGTTTCGACTACAAACTCAAGCCCGGCTACGCCTTCCACATCTACTGGCAACTCGATTCCTCGCCCTGGCCCAAATACCTTTCCCACCGCATATCCGAGCCAGCGGGAGAGTGGCAGACGTTCCGGGTGACCGTTCCCGTGCACAAGGATCTGCCCGCAAGCAGCACTGCCGTGAGTCTTCATCTGGCAGAGGTGACCGGCCAGCTGGAACTGCGCAATTTCTCTGCTTTGGCCTATACCTTCCAAGACGACGTGAGCACACTGCCCACGACGGTGGTGCCCACTTTCGGTGGCGACTACTACGACAAGGACTGGCGAGATGCTGCGCTGGCCCGACTCGAAAAGACACGCAAGGGCACGCTACTCGTCAATGTCACACGCGGGGGGAAGCCCCTGGCGGGAGTCAAGGTGAAAGCGGTGCAGACCGGACGCCCTTTCTCCATCGGGGTGGAAGTGCCCGCCGCTTTGCTGGTGGATGGGGCGCTTGACGCCAAGCCCTTTCAACCCCTTGCCAAACGCCTGGGGGACAATGTGGAACACCTTGCCAAATATCGATCCGTCATACTCGGAGGGGAGTATTTCGACACGGCCACACTTCCGAGGGCGCTGGTGTGGAGCAATCAAGCCTGGGGAAAGGGGATCGCTCCCCCTGCGCTCAAAACCCTCCGCAAAGCGGGATTGCGCACGCGGGGACACGCCATGTTGATCCCTGCCTACCAGTTCACACCTCCCAAACTTAGGCGTATGGCGGCGCCCGCTCTGAATCGGGCTCTTGCCGCTCGCGTTCGAAGTGTGGGAAAGGCATACAAGAACATGGTGGACGAATGGAATGTGCTCCACGCTGTACTCACCTATGACGAAGTCTATGAAAAGGCCGGTGTCGAGTGTCTTGTCCAGGCGTTTCGCATTGCTCAGAACACAGTGCCAGACGCCGCGCTCTTCCTCAGCGACGACCGGGCTCTGCGGAAACCCTCAGTCAACCAACTGGAAGAAGCGGTGGAGCTTGTGAACTGGTTGCGGAGCGAAGGCGTCAGGATTGATGGACTCGCACTTAGCGCGAGTCTAGTGCAGCCCTACATCGCGCCCCAGGCCATGCAGGAGCGTCTGGATATCGTGGTGGCCAAAGCCCAGGGCCTCCCGGTCTATATCACGTCCCTTCAGCTCGATGTGAGGAAAGAGCGCGACCAGGCTCACATGCTCAAAAACCTCATGCTGGCCTTCTACTCGAACCCCGCTGTGCGCGGCGTAAGTTTCGCCAACGTCTGGGAGGCCGCTGCGCAAAGCACCCCGAAATCCGCGCTCTTCCGGAAAAACATGGTGCCAAAACCCGCGGCGAAGATGTTGCGCCAGTTGTTGGACGAGGAGTGGCGCACTGTTGTCGAAACGGAGACCGGAGCCGAAGGAGGCGTCAAGATCACTGGCTATCAAGGAACCTATGAAGTCTCCGTTGTGGTCGATGGCAAGGCGCTCACGCAGACGGCGCGCCTCAGTGGAGACAACGAGGCCAACACGGTGCTCTTCGAGGTCAAGTGAGACCGGGTAACTCGAACGCGTCGGAGGTGCTTTGAAACCTTCCGAAACCCATCCGCAAATACAGACCCCCCTCCAATCGTTTCCCTCATGTATATCAGTGGGGTTCTCTTCCTGCCCTCCCCGGTGAGTCTATTGAAGCTGAACGATTGTGCACGTATAGTATAAGTTGCGTTGCATTTGTGGGCCGCTTAGATACATGATCCTGCGAGGGATTGCTTCGAACTCGACAACGCTGACAAGCCGTAAGGAGTATGGCGCGTATGCTTTCAGATAATGACACGATGAAACTCTACATGCAGAACATCGGTCAATATGGCCTCGTGACACGTGCCGAGGAGGTCGTTCTCGCTGCGCGCATTGCGAATGGCGAAGCCGAGGCGAGGTCCAAGCTCATCCGCAGCAATCTTCGGCTCGTGGTGAAGATCGCGCACGATTTCAAGGGCTTGGGCCTGCCGCTTCTCGACCTCATTAGCGAAGGCAATATTGGTCTGATGAGAGCCGTGGAGAAGTTTGACCCCACCAAGGGAGCGAAACTGAGCTCCTACGCTGCGTGGTGGATCAAGCAGTCCATGCGGCGTGCGCTGGCCAACCAGGCCCGCACCATTCGCATCCCGGTGCAGTCGGCCAGCAAGATCAGCAAGATCCAAGCCGCCCGCACCAAACTCACGGAAGAGCTCGGCCGGGATCCCACAGACAAGGAAATCGCCAAAGAAATCAATCTGACCGAGCGCACCGTCACGGGTCTGCGTCTCGGGAAGACCACCACGATCAGTCTCCACGATCCGATCCAGCATGGGGAAGACGGCGAGTTCCGGGACATCATTCCGGACGAGAAGACGATTGCCCCCGACGAGATCGTTCAAGAGGGTGAAACACTCGCCCACATGCTGCGCCTCACCTGCCAGCTCGACCAGCGTGAGCAGAAGATTTTGAAACTCCGCTTCGGCCTGAATGGCGAACGGCCACGGACGCTCGAGGAAGTCAGCCAGACCATTGGCAGAACTAGGGAGCGTGTGCGCCAGATTCAGAACCAGGCGCTTGAAAAACTGCGCATTATGCTCGAAGAGGAAGGCGGGGAGCCGTCGGCGAGCAGTTCGTAGAGAATTGCCCTCTGCGGACAGAAAGATTGCCCACACAGCCTCGGCTTGCCACAAGTCGGGGCTTTCTCTTGTCCGATTCGCCAGGTTGTTGACAGGATCTGCCACAACTGTAGGTTGCCTGTCTCGATGAATGGGGCTTCCCTGCAAGAAAACCAGGCTGATACAACGGGAGTGACGACAATGGGCGATTCCACCTGCAATCGATTGGACTGGTGGCGCGAGGCGCGCTTTGGCATGTTCATCCACTGGGGGCTCTACGCCGTGCCCGCAGGCACTTGGAATGGCGAGCGCATCCCCAGCCTCGGCGAGTGGATCATGCGCAACGCCCGCATCCCCATCCCCGAGTACGAGGCACTGGCTGACCAATTCAACCCACTCAAGTTTGACGCGGAGCAGTGGGTCCTGCTTGCGAAGCAGGCGGGTATGAAGTACATCGTCATCACCAGCAAGCATCACGACGGCTTCTGCTTGTTCCGCTCCGCCAGCAATCCCTACAACATCGTGGATCGGACTCCGTATGGGAGAGATCCGATGAAGGCGCTGGCGGAGGCATGCGCACGCCATGGACTCAAGCTGTGCTTCTACTATTCTCAGTCGCAGGACTGGCATGCCCCCGGCGGCGCGGGTCACTGGGAGGAGGCCGACGGCGCCAATTGGAAGAACTGGAACGCATATCCCGGCCGGCCGGAAGCCTTCCAGGCGTATCTGGACGAAGTTGTGAAACCCAACCTCAAGGAACTTCTAACGCAATACGGTGCCATCGGGCTGATCTGGTTCGACACGCCCGTGTGCATCTCCACCGAGCAGAGTGAAGACCTACGCGACTACGTGCACGAACTGCAACCCGAGTGCATCGTCAGCGGCCGTGTAGGCAACGACCTCGGCGACTATGGCAGCATGGGAGACAACCAAATTCCCTGCGGCCGTGTGCAAGGCGATTGGGAGACACCCGCGACACTCAACGACACGTGGGGATACAAGGACTACGATGACAACTGGAAGACCGTGGACGAGCTGCTGTTCCTGCTGGTCGAGCTTGC
>JAGLDW010000474.1 GCA_023145395.1 Lentisphaeria bacterium
GGAAGAATTGGAGCGAAGTGGTGAGCTCCAACTGCCTCCCAAGCGGAAGAAGGGACTCAGCACGGAATGCGTGCGCGGGACGAAGCGCACGAAGCGGACGGCACCGCCGGATGAAGTGAGAGCAGACACGGTAAATGATGGAGCTGTTCTCAGGCTAATTGATGGTTAAGGGTGAGCGGAAGCTGTGCGTGTCGGGATTGTTTCCCGTTTCCGTTTCCCGAGGGGTCTATAGGGGCGTCGGGAAAGGAAACGGGAAACGGCGCTGGATTGGCCGCGATGGCGTAGCCTTGAGGGCCGCGTATGACTTGGCCCTGCTCTGCGAGTGCTGCAAGCGTTTTGCAGAGGGTGGCGGTGCGCATACGGCATTGTTTGCGCAGCTGCTGAGTAGAAAGGGGCTGCTCGGAGCCTGTAAGCGTCTCGATAACCCGGTCGCGTGCGGAAGCTCTTTGAGGCTCGGTCACGACACTCTCATCGACAACGGCCAGTGCGAGCGCATCCTCTTCTTCGACCAACGCCAGAGGGATATCATTGCGGGAAGGAGCGGCACGTTGTTCGATGGAAAGCGACAGGCCCTGTGCTTTGCGACGCAGATAGAGATTGGAGTCGCCCCATCCATGCAGGTCCGATGAACCGCGCAAGGCCTGGCCTGGCCGTCCTTTGCCCGAGCCCTTGCGGGCGTGATGGACAAGAATAACGGCCGTTGCGAACTCACGTTGCAGTTCGCGCAGGTACCCCAGAAGCGGAGCGACTTCCTTGGACGCATTCTCATCGGCGCGGTGAAGGCGGATGAAAGGATCCAGGACCAGCAGTGCCGGACGAATGGCCGCAACGGTTTGCCGCAGGCGATCCCGATCCTGCGGCACATCGAGCAGAAGACGCGGAGCGGTAATCACGAACAACGGCAGTTCCCCGAAGGTCGCGACGGCGGCCCGGCAGATACCCTCGATCCGTTGCCGGACTACAGGCAGCGAGTCTTCAGCGGGAAAGAGCAGAACCGGACCTGTGCGGCAGACGGTGAACTCTCGCAGGCAGGGCATCCCGGAAGCAACGCTGACAGCCATATCCAGAGCCAGGAAACTTTTGCAGCACTTGGGTTCACCGCCAAGAATGCCGACAGCCTGCCGGGCCCACAGCCCTTCAATGAGCCATTTCTGCTCGTCAGTCTCCTGAATCAGTTCACAGACGCGTGATACGGGCAGTCCCGCCTGTGCGAAACGCGCAGACGTGTCGCTCATGATTTCGACCTTCCGGTTGACTCGGCCCGCATATCGAAGACCTTGAAGAAGAGTTTCTCGTCGATTTGATCCGCTTCGTCATGCAGGGCGGCAGCCAGCAGGTCGTTGGCCATGTTCATCAAAACGCGGTAGTTGCCGGCGGCGTGCTCGCACAGGGCCGCAATAACCGGTTCGGAGATCAGCATGGGATTGCCGGCCTTCCGCAAGTGGTTGCAGAGGCATTCCCGAAGTTCTTTCGATTCGCTCGACTGATAACGCAGACGGCAGCGGATTCGACTGGCCACGGGCAGCAGGTCGTCGGTTTGCAGCTTCTGCGTGAGGCGCTCATCACCGCAAAGCACTACGGTGAGGAGGCTGCGGGAGTCCAGTTGGTCGCTAGCCAACATGCGCAGTTCACACAACGCCGCGGCGCTCATGGCCTGTGCTTCATCAATCAGCAGTATGGGGCGATAGAGGGAGGATTCTATGTGAGCGATCCATCTCTGTCGAAGCACCTTGGAGCCAACCCAGCGATTGTGAGGAGTCAGCGGCACTCCGAACAGATCCCCGAGTTCGCGATAAAAGTCAGCCACAAAGGCATGGGGCCGCGTCAGCACCCCGACGGTCACATCACACATATTCTCCAGGCGGTCGGCAAGAATGCGAAGAGTCGCGCTTTTGCCGGAACCCGGTGCACCGGTAACCAGCGCGAAGCCTCCTTCGCTGAGCTGATTCTCGATCCTCCAGCAGAAGTGTTCCACCGCCGGGGAGACGAACAGCGCCGAAACAGGCACCTCCTGGCAGAAGGGATTGTATTTCAGACTGTAAAGGGCCTGCATTTTCTTACTCATTATCATGGTTCTCCTTGTTGTTGATTTCATCCTTGGGCAGATAGGCCGGCGGCAGTCCCGTAGCGGCATAGTCGGCAATGAGTTTTCGAAGCAGCGGCGCCATCTCTCCGGAGGGCGGCTCGGACGCTGAATCGGGGCTTTCCGTTATGGGTTCTTTTCTGCGCCGACGACCGTCGGCGTTCTTCTGTTTGTCCTGCGGGTACAGCCGAGTCAGCACCTGACCGCTGCGTCCGTCGGTCAGGTAAACATGCGACAGATCCCAGGTCGCATAGCGAACCGTCACCTTCTCAAAGTGCCGATAGCGCGAGGGCAGCTCGAAGCGGACGCCTTCCACGCTGATCGTCCCATCACTCTTGCGTTGCTTGCGCGAAAGCTCCGCGGTAAAGGCCTGACGAAGAGCTTCGCTTGCCGGACATTGCCGTCCGACATCCTTGACGTTTATGAAACGCACCAGTGGCGCGCAGTTGATCTCAGACTGCACGGTACGGTTGTGCTCCAGCTCGGCCCAGGCCTGCGTCGCCTCGTTCAGCTTCGCCAGCGTCAGATCCTTGACGCCATCAAGCATCGCCAAGAGCCGCCCTTCAACCGGCCCCCAGAAGGATTCCTGCTTGCCGTTCTGATACGGACTGTAGGGAAGGGTTTTCTCATGCACGATCCCCAGCCGCAGGAGACCCTGCGTCGTCTCGTGTGCGGTCATGGCGCTACCGTTATCGGTCATCAGCGCTCTCGGCATACCTCGCTTCATAAATGCCTGTGAAAGACCATGGATGAGCTTTTCAGCCGTTTCGCCCAGGTACCACTGCGCGTGGCAGCA
>JAGLDW010000475.1 GCA_023145395.1 Lentisphaeria bacterium
CCGACTGCCGTACTGCCGGGCGAACTGAGAGCGGACGCGGTAAATGATGGAGCTGTTCTCACGCTAATTGATGGTCGAGGGTGAGCGAAAGCTGGGCATGTTGGGCGCGTTTCCCGTTTCCGTTTCCCGAGGGGTCTATAGGGGTCGCGGGAAAGGAAACGGGAAACGGGGTTTTCTCTGCCGTGATGGTATAGCCTTTGGGGCCATGAGAGACATTCCCCTGCTGTCCGAGTTCAGCGAGTGTTGCGCATAGGGTGGCGGTACGGATACAGCATCGTTTGCGCAGTTGCTGTGAGGATAGGGGATGCTTTGATAGTGTCAGCGCCTCAACAACGCGTGCTCGTGCGGAAGCGGGCTGGCTCTCTTCCTCGGCAGGTTCGTCCACAACCCCGAGAGCAAGCGCATCCTGTGTGGCGGCCAGTTCCAAGGGGACATCGTTGCGGGATGGGGCGGCCCGCTGTTCGATGGAAAGCGACAGGCCCTGTGCTTTACGGCGCAGATAGAGATTCGAGTCGCCCCATCCATGCAGGTCCGATGAACCGCGCAACGCCTGGCCCGGGCGTCCCTTGCCCGATCCCTTGCGGGCGTGATGGACCAGCAGAACGGCCGTGCCGAACTCCCGTTGCAGTTCGCGCAGGTATCCCAGAAGCGGGGCCACTTCCTTCGAGGCATTCTCATCGGCACGATGAAGGCGAATGAACGGGTCGAGCACCAGCAGTGCGGGCCGGATCGCTTCCACGGTGGATCGTAGCCGCTGCCGGTCCTGCGGCACGTCGAGCAGAAGACGCGAGGCTGTGATGACATAAAGAGGCAGTTCCTCGATCCTCGCACCGGCCGCCCTGCAGATGCCCACAAGCCGCTCGCGAACCACACTGAGCGAGTCTTCAGCCGGAAACAGCAGTACCGGCCCCGTGCGCCGGACACTGAACTGTCTCAAGCAGGGAGCGCCGGAAGCGACGCTCACGGCCATATCCAAAGCCAGGAAGCTCTTGCAACACTTCGGTTCCCCGCCAAGGATGCCGACGGCCTGCTGAGCCCACAGCTCCTCAATGAGCCATTTCTGCTCATCGGGCACAACCGCCAAGTCACAGGCACGGGACACTGG
>JAGLDW010000476.1 GCA_023145395.1 Lentisphaeria bacterium
GCTTCGTCGATCTGATCCGCTTCGCGTTGGAGCGCGGCGGCCAGCAGGTCGTTGGCCATGTTCATCAAGGCGCGGTAATTCCCGGCGGCGTGTTCACACAGAGCATTGATGACCGGTTCGGCGATCAGCCGGGGATTACCCGCTTTTTGCAGGAGATTGCAGAGACACTCTCTGAGCATTTTGGGTTCGGCCGACTCACAACGCAGACGGCAACGGATACGACTGGCCAGGGGCAACAGATCATCACTCTGAAGCCTATGCCGCAAGCGCTCATCGCCTGCGAGCACGGCGGTGAGGATGCTTCGCGAGTCCAGTTCAGTGCTTGAGAGCAAGCGCAGTTCGCACAGCGTCGCCGAGCTCATCGCCTGAGCCTCGTCGATCAGCAGCACCGGCCTATAGAGCGAGGCCTCGATGTGGGCATTCCATTTCTGGCGCAGGGCCTTGGATCCCCCCCAACGGTTGCTCGGGCTCAGCGCCACTGAGAACAGGTCACCGAGTTCCCTGTAAAAGTCTCCCACGGAAGCTTGAGGCCGCGTCAGGATCCCGACGTTCACATCGCATATCGCTTTAAGCCGGTCAGCCAGGATGCGAAGGGAGGCACTCTTTCCGGCACCGGGAGCGCCGGTAACCAGCGCAAAGCCGCCTTCGCCAAGCTGATTTTCGATCCTCCAACAGAAGTGATCGAGCGCCGAAGAGGTGAACAGGGCCGAGACCGGCACTTCCTGGCAAAACGGGTTGTATTTCAGACTGTAAAGAGCCAACATTTTCTTACTCATCGTTCTTTTCCTTTTTGGGGTTGATTTCATCTTTGGGCAGATAGGCCGGCGGCAGTCCCGTAGCGGCATACTCGGCAATGAGTTTGCTGAGCAATGGCGCCATCTCCCCCGATGAGGATTCAACGATCATGTTCGATGTTTCAACGAGGGGAGCTTTGGTGCGCCGATGGCCATCGGCGTTCTTCTGCTTGTCCTGCGGGTACAGCCGCGTCAACACCTGACCGCTGCGCCCATCGGTCAGGTAAACATACGACAGGTCCCAGATCGCGTAGCGGACCGTCACCTTCTCGAAGTGCCGATAGCGGGAGGGTAACTCGAAACGGACACCTTCCACGCTGATGGTCCCATCACTCTTGCGTTGCGTGCGCGAAAGCTCCTCTGTAAACGCCTGGCGAAGGACTTCACTCTCCGGACATCGTCGGCCAACATCCTTGACGTTGATGAAACGCTCCAGGGGCGCGCAGTCGATCTCAGACTGTACGGTGCGGTTGTGATCCAGCTCGACCCACGCCTGCGTCGCCTCGTTCAGCTTCGCCAGCGTCAGATCCTTGACGCCATCGAGCATAGCCAAGAGCCGCCCTTCGACCGGCCCCCAGAAGGATTCCTGCTTGCCGTTCTGGTACGGGCTGTAAGGAAGGGTTCTCTCATGCACGATGCCCAGCCGCATAAGCCCCTGCGTCGTCTCGTGTGCGGTCATGGCGCTGCCGTTGTCGGTCATCAACGCCCGCGGCATGCCGCGCTTCATAAATGCCTGTGAAAGCCCATGGATCAGTTTCTCAGCCGTTTCACTCAAGTACCATTGCGCGTGACAGCACAGCCGCGAATGATCATCCAGTACCCCCAGCAGCAGCGGGTACACCCACTCGCCCGGTGAGGTCAGCACCGGCACCGATCCGTGATGAAAGTCCAGATGCCAGAGCGCATTGGCATACGCGCTCTCGTAGCTCCGGATCTCCAGATCCTCAAAGCGTTTCTCGGCCGCCTCCGCGCCAGCCGTCCTGCGTTTGCCGCCCAGACGCCGACGCTTCAGCATGCCGTGCGCCTTCATGTAGCGGCGCACACTCTCATAGGAGGGCATTGAGCCCAGCCGCTGATTCTGTTCCACTCGCACGGTCAGGTTGTCGCTGTGAAGCCGGTAGCTCCAGTCACGATGCTGCTGGAACTGCGACTGGATCGCGTCACGCAGCGGCAGACTCAGGCTCGGATGCGTGCCTTCATCTTCGCGGATTTTGCGCGAGAGAACCCCGACCGGATCTTTCGGCGAACGCAACGCCTGATAGTACCATCGTTCGATCGTTGAAGCCCCGAAAACCGCCCAGTCTCCCGTGATCGGATGACGCCAGTGTTTCTGCCCCAGCCGCTTCAGTTCGCCCTGCAACTCCCCCTGTTCCGGCGGCGCCGCCAGCAGCGGCCCCACTACGCTGAAGCGAAAATGCGCCCAGCGCTGATCGCCTCTCGATACACTCCGTTCCTTCGGCATCGCGCGTCTCCTTTCCGGCCCGACTGTCGAGCCCTTTTGCTTACGATGCCTACCTTCTACAGAAGAGAGATGACCGTGTCGCCAAGCGTCCTCTGCGGGAAATATGTCACCCTCACATAGCGACCACCCCCTTCCCTGAAGTTGTCGTAATCGGAGAGAGGAACTCCATCAGCTTTATCCGTCCTTCCCTCCCCTCTGCGTTGAACGATTCCACCAGGCAATACGGCATCCCGGCCTCGTTGAGTACCGGCATGAATCGTGCCCGGTTCGCCTTCCAAAACGGCGTCTGAACAAAGACGTCCAACCACCATTGACGCCACCGCTTCAATGTGCGCTTGTCGATCCCTAGCGCCTCGTGCAGTGTGGCGATCCGTCGCGCGTTCGGCCCATGCATCATCGCCGCCACCAATACCACGACGATCCCGACATACACCTTGCGCCCCAGAAACCGCACCGACGGCGGTGTGTGGCGTTTACGGCACCGCGAACAGTCGAAGCTGTGACGCTTATCCCACGACACCACCATCCCTCGTGGCTTGCGTGTAAAATCACCACAATGCAGCTTGGCCCCGCAATGCCTGCACTTTCCGGCACGCACCGCCTGAGCCAGATCCCAATCCACCTCTTCCAACAGCTTGCACAGCCGCCCATCCTTCAGTAACTTCTCCATGGGGTCGTTCTCCTTTTCCTATTGCCGTAGAAAACCGAGAACAAAAAACCTCACGAGGCTTCTTTGC
>JAGLDW010000477.1 GCA_023145395.1 Lentisphaeria bacterium
CATCGGGGGAAGCTGGGACGGTGCCAGGGGTGTTCTCAAGCTGTTTTTCAATGGCAAGGAGGTCAAGACGACCAAAACTGCGCCGTGGCGCATCGGCGCGTTGGGCGACACGTTTTTCTTGGGTGCGGACCCGAATGGCGGCAATCTGTACCAGGGGCTCATCGACGAGTTTCGCCTGTGCCAAAGCGTGGCGACGCAATCGGTCATCCCGTCGGCGAAGAATACGCGGAATCCCAAAGCCACAGCCTGGCGCTTGCTTGACGGCGACAGGGATGATCTCGCCGCCTGGAACGGACAGGGAGCACCAAACTGGGTTGAGATCGAACTACCCGAACCGATCGAACTGGCTCGCGTCATCGTGTATCCGGGCGCACTCCGATACGCTCCGCATCCCAGCACGGAATGCTCGCCTAGACGGTATGTCATTGAAGCCTGGCGCGCTGGCCGCTGGCACGTCCTATCCCCCCCCGTGTCCGTGCCGCGCTACACCGGGTCGGGCAAGGCGCATCGGGTTGTGACGGATGTGAAATCCACAAAGGTGAGCCGATTCCGACTCAATATCACTGAGATCTATGACAAGGGTTGCCGCCGGTCCAGCCCCACAACGCCCATCGTGCCCCCGGAAGAATGCTCGGTGGTCATCCGCGAGATCCAGTGGCAGAGCGCACAGCAGGTTGCCGATGCCAAGCGCAGGCTGGCGGAGCACCAATCCAGCTGGGAGGCGGAGATCGGCTGGTGGAAACGCTGTTTCGACGATTCTTCACCCTCTCCTGCCCTGCGAGTGCTCCGCGAGATGTACTCCCAGCGTTTGGTCGAACCCTGGGAGGAACTCAGCCGGCTTTCCGACAGCGATCCCGAGGCTCTCGACACATTCGCGGAGCATTGGCGGCACACAGCCAAATGGCTCGATCCATGGAAGGGGTGTGTTGGGGGCGTGCAATCGACGGCGACACGGCAATGGCTCGACAACGCGGTTGGCCAAATCGAGATCGAGGTGGATCCGGGCGATACGGCACACGAGTTCTATCCCGCCTCCGTCGCCCTGGATCTTCGGGTCGTCGAAGCCGCCCTCGGCTGCGAGGTGGATCCGTACCAGACGCAAATCGTCGAAATCGATGAGAAACGAAACTTCGTGCCATTCGACCCGGGCAAGACGGGGGATAAGAAATACCTGATTCCCAGTCGATTCGACCGCATCACACCAACCAAGGGCACGCTCTCCTGGACGCTGCGCGATCGCACACACACACGGTTCGCCGTGCACTTCCTGCCCAAGACCGACAAGCAGCCACCGGCAATGGGCAATGTCACACTCGGCAACTGCGGCCGTTTTTTCTACAATGCATCCGATCCGGGACGTCTACCCGGCAACCTCTGGGCCGCGACAGTCATCGACTGGGACGGCGATGGCAGGCAGGACATCATTGCCGGACGCTGGACCGACTATTGCCATTTCTGGAAGAATGTGGGCACAGCGGCCAAACCGGTGTTCTCCGAACGCGAACACTGGCGCATTATCGACGAGACCGAAACGCCCATCGTCGCAAACGCGAAGCACCCGGGGCTGGGATTCTCCATTCCCATGCCAGTGGATTTCGACAACGACGGACGTCTCGACATTTTCATGCACACGTACTACGGCGAGGAACCCACATTCTACCGGGGCTCCGGGTCGGCGGCATTCCCGATTGTGCGCTGCGGTGTGAAGCCGGTGGGTCTGAAAAAGGGACGCCTCGCGTTCGGCTCTCTCGACGGGGACGAGACCCCCGATGTCATCGTCGTGCAGAAGCTGTCCGGAAAAGAACGAATCGTGTTCCAGTCCGGCAAGGGACTCTCCGCCGACGGGCGCCCCATTTTCGGTGCTGCACGGACACTCGACCTGGAGCTGGCGCGCAGCCCCTTCGCTCATTCCCGCATTGTGCCTGCGCTGGGCGACATCGATCAGGACGGCGACCAGGATCTCTTCCTCTACTGCGCACCACATGTGTGGAAGTTCGAGAACATCGGCACCCCCCAGGCATTTAGGTTCGCCAAAGGGAAGATCCTCGAGCGCAACGACAAGCCTTTCGAGATGAACTACTACTATCCGTGGATCGCCTGGTCGGATTGGGATGCTGACGGGGACCTGGACCTGATCAAATGCACTGGCATGAGCGTGTATCTGAACGAAGGCGACCCAGCAACCCTCAAACTCGGTGCGTCGGTGCGCCCGACCGTGACTCGGCAGAAGACCATGGGCCGCTCTGGACTGCGGGCCCAAGCCATGGTCGATTGGGACAGCGACGGCGACTACGACCACGTGGTTCTGGGATCGCGCGGACTCGACCTGCGCGTCTCGCTCTGGCAGGATGGCTTGTTCGAGAAGGCGTTCTCCGTCGGCGTGGACACCAACAGGAAAGACTGGTTCGGCTGCCCCGACCCGACGGAGTACTACTCGCTCTACGGAAATGTGAAGATGACGGACTGGGACAGCGATGGCGATCTGGACCTGTTTGTCACCAGCGAGCACTCCTGGCGCTTCGGCTACATCCACCACTACGAGAATCTCGGCAACAACACCTTCGGCCCGGAAATCGAGCTTCGACCACGGCCTGGACACGAGTATGTCACTTTCGTGCCGGGCAGGAACGGCCAGGGCGCACAGATCGACCAAGAGACATGGGTCGATTTCCTGTCCTTCCGCACGGCGGGCAATTTCGAGCCTGACGCTGGTTCCATCCGGTTCTGGTTCAAGCCCACTTGGAGCGCGGACGATGGCGAAATCCACACCTTCTTCTCCACAACCCAGCATCCCTGCACCTACGGCATCGGCACCGGGGATCTCAAACACTACTACATCGGCATGAAACCGGGTCTGGAGAAGCGGCTCAAGCCCCCATTCGCCATTTCCAGAACGGCAGACGACAAGCTGCGTTTCCAGACCTGGTCCGAGCAGCTCGAGACCGAACCACTCAACTGGAAAGCCGGAGAATGGCACAAGATCGAGGTGACCTGGAGTACGAGCGGCAGGCGGATTGTCATTGACGGCG
>JAGLDW010000478.1 GCA_023145395.1 Lentisphaeria bacterium
TACTGAAGCATGTGGGAGGAATCCCGTTCCGCTGCCATCCGCGCACCCAGATCACGCCCGTCGATTGGGATCGGGACGGACGGGTCGACCTGATCCTGTCCACCGAGAATTGCGGACAGCGCACCAACTGCGCGGTCGATCTCTTCCGCAATGTCGGCACCCCCACCAAGCCCGTCTTCAGCCTGCGCCAGCCCATGGACACCCTCAACGCCATGCTCGAACCGCACCACGAAGTGAAGCTCTGCGCGGTGGATCTGACCGGCAACGGAATCGAGGATCTCGTGACCTCGACCGATCCAGGCACCCGCGTCGTCTACCGGTCGTTCCTCGACGAAAAACCAGTGACCGTCCGATTCCTGGGCATCAAGTCCCGATAGTCATGAAGGGCGAGTGCCCGTGAGCCGCCTAGGCGACTCCATGCTAGAGTGCCGTGAAAGGGGTTTCGCAGCCACTGACAGGGGATCGGTCATCAGTTATCGGTGATATTGCGCGGTCAATGACAACATGGAAAGCAAGGAAAGCATCATGATCAAGACAGTTCTTCGCGTAGCCGCTCTGTTGAATGGATTGGGCGCTCTTGTGGCTCTGGCAGTCGATCCACCGGAGCGCGATCTGCTGTTTCACGTATCCTTCGACCGGATGAGCGTCCGTGCGGACTACGCAGCCGGCAGCGCAGCCGCCACGGATTTTCAGTCCGACTTGGAGTTTCGCCCGCAGGAAGGAATGAATGGCAAGAATGCCTTCTGTTCGCGGGAAAGACGGTCTTCACAAAGTCCGAAGGACGCAAGGGACTCAAGTGGCGCCAGCGACTCGAGAACGCGGTCCAGTCGGGAGTGTACGACTATGTCCTAGTCCTGAAAAACACGGTTTCGGGCGAGGAGCATGAAGTCCGCAGCAAGGTGGCGAAACCGGATTTGGCTTGGTCCGGCAACACATATGGCAAGGAGGATTTCGTGCCGTCTCCGTGGAAGCCACCAACACGCTGTGGTTCGACGGTTTCAGCCGGGTCGAGTTCAAGCTCGGACCGGAAAAACAGGCCATCCGGCAACTCAAAATCGCCTACAAGGTCAAACCCGAATTTTCCAAGTTTCACACTATGCCCCGCTGGCGGCCTTTCCAGGGGGGAAAAGCCGACTATGCATTCACCCACTTCAAGATGCGCGAGTTTTCCCTGGTCTGGCTCATGGGCGACACGCACGGTTTTTGCTGGGTTCCCGAGAACGAGGGCAACTGGGTGCACGCCCCCGGCGCGAAGCCCATCCATATTCGCAAGACCGCCAGCGGCGCGGAAGTCGTGCTCGATCTGATCTCCGAGCCGGTGGCGGTTCCGGCCAATCTCACCTACGCCTTCGGGTTCATCGCCACCCCCACGCGGCCGTTGCCCAAGGATTTCCGCACCTTTGCCACCTCAGGTTGGAATCTGAAGAACACCAAGGCCCGTTCCGTCGGCTGGGGTGGGCGGGGCTTCACCGGCTATGCCACCATGATTCCGGCGCCGGAGAGCCTGAGCAGGAAGAAAGGGGAGAACAACGGAAAGGGCAGAACTCTGTCCTACGAGAAATCCCTGAAGCACTGGTTCAAGAATGAGATGCTGAGTTTTCCCTATTGCTCCCCCACCGGTCTTTGCACGCTCGAGCCCGTGGTTCGCTTCTACAAGGACTGCTGGCAGGTCCCCGGCCTCGGCTCCTTCTCCATCCATGATGTCTACGGGCAGAAATACCACCAAGTCTACCTGACCGAAACAACCCTCATGCGGGACTTTTTCGCCAACAAGATCGAGCAGTTGATGTCGCGGCAAGACAAGCAGATCGGCGGGGTCTACTACGACCTCTGCTTCGTCATGCCCGTGCGCAACCCGTTGGTTGGGGGCGAGTTCATCGATGCCTTCGGACGAAAGATCCCCAGTCGCCTGAACGTCCTCGAACTGCGCGAATGCCTAATGCGCACGCTTAAGATCTGTCGCAAGTATGGCAAGCGCGCCTGGTATCATGGGCACGCGGTCTACAATCCAGCCGTGATGGGATTGGGGGACTTCTGGTACCCCGGCGAGCATCTGGCCTCCGCCCTGGCCGCAAATCCCTACTACTACGCGGACGACATGCCCCAAGAAGTCTACGAGACCGAGTTCAACTCCTACCAGAAAGGTGTGGGCATCATCAACTTGCCGGTCATCGGGCGCATTCATCGCGAGCGCTCACAAAACCT
>JAGLDW010000479.1 GCA_023145395.1 Lentisphaeria bacterium
CCAAAGCTTACCGAATCCATGCTTGGCATGATGCTCTTGCACGACATCGTCTCCTCCGCCACCCAGGCTCATCTGCCGACCATCGACAAGCTCTGGGGGATCCGAATCAAGCACAATCTGGACCGGGCGGAGTTTGTCCGGTTCAGTCAGAACAAGGATTTCACCTCATCCAATCCCAGCATCGTCAGCAGCTTCTACCGGCTTCCTGGCGGCAAGCTGTTCGCCGTGCTGGTCAATCGCTCCAAGACGGACCAGACCAGCCATGTGAGTTTTGGGGCGAGCTACCAATCCGCCTTCGAGGAATGGGAAGGCAAGGCACTGCCTCTCGCCAACGATGCCCTCGACATCACCATCCCCGGCCGAATGTTTCGGATCGTGGTCTTGATGGGTCGGAAATAGGGGGCAGCGAATAGACAACCTCTCAGAAAGAATACGAACGATGGACGTATTCCAGGTTGAACTCCTTCGTCCAGATCTTCTCTCCGTAGCGCATGGTGGCGGTGATTTTCTGGTTTGGACCCAGAAACTGGTAGTGGTTTTTGTGGCCGCCCCTGCCCAGTACGTAGGGGGGTGTGGTGTAGCTGCCAAGAGCCTCGTCACGTCCCTTGTGGTGCAGAGAAACCTTGCTCGTGCGCAGCCCCTCAATCCAGAGGACAGCCCGACATGACTGATACGGCTGGGAATGGTAGAGCAGAGCCTCGGTGCTGTAGGAGTCGTCCCGTCTCTCCATTTCGGCAAGTGCTTCATTGACCAATTTGCTGCTGCCGAAGACACGAATGAGATCCTTCTGATTGCACAGCGGCCCGTTCATTGTGGCGACGATGTTCGCATCTGACTGATAGATATAGATCCCGTCCGCACCATCCCTATAGAGCTGCGCGACACGGCGCAACTGCTCACCCGGAAATGCCATGCTCCCATTGCCCCCCTCGATGCAGGGCAGGAGTTTGACTGTCGTCCCCTTGACCATCGCCACATAGCGCTTGATGTCGAAGTAGGGATCGTGGCCGCCATGGTCTTTGGGAACCAGATAGTCGACCAGCTGGGCGGCAACCCAGTCCGCCGGCCTGTAGTTCCCCTCCTCGCCCTTGGAGCCGGGGATCGGGAAACGGACGAGAATCTCGATTTTTCTTTCTGGCGAGGACAACTCGTCGGTAAGCTTGCGCGTTTTCGTGAGGAAATGGAATACCTCGTCTGGCGTCTTGGCGACGAAGGGGTAGCGATTGAAGTCTATCGAAAGGTTCTCTCCCCCCATTGTCAGCGCTTCACGAAACATTGCCAGGAGGTGTTTGACGACCTTCTCATGTTTCAGAGACAGGAAGTACTTGCCGTTGGTCAAGTCGCGGTTTTCCTTGGCGAATGCACCTTCCAGCGGGCCGCCATGATACGTGATGCCCGCACCGAAGTTGACAGCCGACCGCATCCCCCATGCCTTGGCGAAGAAAGTACCGGCCTTGATCGCATCGGCTAGGCGCACCATGCGCCCGGTGTCCAGCGACTTTGGCGCGGCTCCAGTCTTGGGATTGGAATCGCCATGGGTCAGACCGTAAAGAGGGCTGTCAAGATAGGAGGCATACAGCGGACGGGCACCGTGTCGACCGACCTGCATGTCTACGTGATCCACCCGGGCATCAGCGTACGCGGCCAGTGCCTCGGCGAACTTGTAGTTGTTGCCGACATATTCATTGAAAGCCCAGGAGTACGGCTCAAAGTAGCCAAAGACCAGCTTGTCTCGTTTGACGGTGCGGCTGCGGTAGAGTGTGTCGTGGTCCCCTTTGCTGACCTTGACCAGACGCAGGTAGCGCAAGCGGGAGCGTGTCGCATCATTGATCTTGTAGGTCACACGGTGCGACTGTGAGATCACTAGATTCGTGTTGTCGAGCCGGGCGATCTTCCAGAACTGCTCGCGTCCGTCGAACCCGGAGAATCTCTGGGCGTACATGTCACTGCTGAGGCGGAGATTGACCGTGCTGTCCGGGTTCTTTGGCACTGCCACGTACATGGCATAGTAGCCGGCCAGCCGGTGTGCCCAGGCCAGAGGCTCAAGCGGTGCGTCTGATTCGTAGCTTTCCAGTCCCAGAGCGCTCTGATACCAGCCAGGATTGTCTCTGTTTCCTTGCGCCACGATCGCCGGGTAGATGTCCTTGTTGCCGGCGAACTTGCTCAGCATCAGTACATTCGTGAGGTCCACGGTATAGGCAATTTGCTTCTGGGCGAGAACGATGTCTCCCTTGAGCACTTCGAGTTTGAGCTTGAGGTCGGTCTTCCGGCCGGCTGGCAGCTGTGTTGCAGCTTCCCAGACCAGAGTGCGCGTGCGTGCGGCGCTGAAAAGCTCGGTGACGGTGCCTGAATCCGCCTCTTCTTTGAAGATATCCGTCTTGCGCAGGATGTAGCTGGCGGTCGGTGAGCGAAGCTTGTTGACCGCCGCAGGCTTCCATTCATCGCTATCTTGCAGGGCAAAGGTGCAGCGCACGTGTACTTCTTCGGGTGTGCCCGCTGGGACTCTATAGGCGATATGGATGTTCTGCGAGATTCTGTCGAGTGTTGGCGTGACGGTCATCTCCGCCCCCGCGCTGGCGCAACTCCAACAGAACAGGAGGAGTGAAGGACCAAGGAGGGACTTGGTGGGAGCGGAAATGGCACCGGTGGTTCTCATGGTGTTGCTCCGTTACTCGAGCGCTTTGCCGGAAAGCTTGATCTTGTGGTACAAGGGGCTTGTGCCAAGCGCGCCATGGAATGGATATCGCTGATCGAGGATCTCAAACAGCCGTCGCATGGCCGCCTCGCGGTCGGACGGCAGGGGACCAGCGATCTTGAGAGTCCTCCCGTCGGCGGCCAGGGAGACGCTTGCGCCTTCCTCTTGCACGACGAAAATGACTTGACTCTTGGTTGGGACCGTAGCACCTCCCTCGACGATTGGCAGCACCGGACCTGCGGGCGCCTTGGTGAGCCCCGAACAGGAGCTGTCGGGTATGGCTTGGCGACGAGTCCAGTAGTCGAAGTAGATGGACAGGTGCTCGGCCAGGTAGTGGTCGTGCGCGGTGGGCGTTTGCGGCAGAACGACGGAAGTTTCAGACTTGCCATCGACCACGAACGGAAAGGCGCAAATATCCTCTGGGGAGGTGTTGACCCTCACTCGAGGTCGATAGGACAGGTGCAATGTCCCGATGGCAGGCAGCTCCCCATGGTGGCGCACGGTATCATCGACTGCGCGGAACCCGCATGCTGTGCCGTTGATCTTGAGTTTCCGTGGGGTCGCGCCCCGGGGGATGCGGATCACGATCGTGCCGACGCTGGCGCGCTCCATGCGCCAAGTGGCCTGCACCACGCCCTCTCGCAGAGGTTGCCAAGTCCTCTGGGCAGAGCCTGTCACCTTGATCTCCGCCTCGGGCTTCAACTGCACAAGCGCGCGGGCAATCCGGTGTTCATGCATGCCCAGCATACCCAGATCCAGCTCTGTAAAACCAGCCGAAGAGCGTGTTTTCAGAGGCTTTCCCCGGTAGTCGCTGAAGAGGAAGTGGCCACTGCCGAGATAGCGCGTGTGCAGGCGGAGATTTCCGGGCCGCTGCTCGCGCTTGGGATTGCCGAGAACCAAGAATGTCTTCACCCCGCGGCCATAGCGGGACAGCCACAGATCCGGATGCCCTTCGGTTGCGGGCACGGGTTGCCAGCCCTCCCGTAGCAGCTCCGTCATGACCGGCATCAGCTCGACCATCGGCCGGATGCCGAAGACTTGATGCCCCATGGGGAACGCACCGTAGCGCAGGCCCGACAGCCGCACGTTTGCATACAGACCAAGCAAGCCTTTGCGGATCTGCACAGGTGTCAGTTCCTCCCAGCGCAGTATCTTCTCCGCCTTCAAGGGCGACCACCAGCTCATTGGCTTATGCCCCATGAGCAGGCGGCGGGGCTCGACCTCGTCGGTTCTCTCGTACGGCGGCATCTCGTGCATGGCCACATCGCAGCGGACGGCGGTGTTGTAGGTGCCCGGCTTGTTGAAGATGCAGGCCATGTTGTAGCCACGCACCTTGGTCGCGTGAATGACAGCGCCCAGACGCGCCAGCGCGATTTGGGTGGACGCGTACACGCCATCCGCATCCCACGATCTGGCTGGTTCCATCTCGATTCCGGCGCCATAGTGTTTGTCCGCTCCGTATGCCTCGTCAAAGGCGATTGCACTCGGCCCGAAGTCGCTCGCGATCTGTCCAATCTCACGCACCACTTCACGCCCATAGCCGTTGCCCCACGGGTAGACCAAGCTGCCGACAGAGTCCGGTTTGACCCAGGAGAACTCCTTCGGATTCTGCCCCTTGCCATCGACAATCACACCATCCGGAAAGCCCTTCTGAACGACCTTGTCCGCGTACTGCGGCAGCATGTAGAAGGCGAGGTTGGTCGCCCACCAGCCACGCTGAAAACGCTCGCGCATGTCCTGTCGATAGTCGGCCAGCGTGCCTTTCACGACATTGACATGCCGATCCACATCGCCCGCGTACTTCCTGGCCGGATCGTAGAACCGCTCGTCCGCATACCAGTCGCCAGGGATTTGCGCTGGACAATATGCCCACTCCCAGCCCATGCCGAAGCGGCGTGACTGCTCCCATTGAAGACTCCGCGTGAGTCGGCGCGACATCAGGTACCCACCCCCGCCGATGAGCGATGGGCGAATGCCGGGCTGCACCGAGAACGCGGCGGGATACAGCTCGTAGTAGCGCTGCACCGCATCCAGGTGCCCGAACGTTGGCCGAAACGCGAACGCGCACAACGGCAGCTCGATGCTCTGCCCGGGGTCGAGCACGATCCGAGTGGCGAAGCGGACGAGCAGGCCATCGCGAATGGGGACTGCGCCCGTGGCGAAGGTGGAGAGCAAATGCAGCGGATCGACTCCGACCGCAACCCCGTGACCCTGATTCCAGGCGACACTTATGGGCAGGCGCAAGTACCCCGACATGCTGTCGAATGTCACTGGCGCCGGATCGCGTTGCCAGCGCCCATCCCACCATGTGGGCTCGTTGCCCGGCACCGGTATGGCGTAGGCGACCTGGAGGAGCCGTTGTGTCTTCCCGACATTCCGAAACAATAGTTTGATGCGCAGAGCGTCGTCGGCTGCAACGTTCATGGCGACGGCCAGCCCGCCCTCTTTCTCCTGGAGATGGAACGAAGCCGTGTCAGCCGTGTGCTTCCACTCCTGCGCGTTGCCAAAACGAATGGGTGACGCATCCGTTCCCTCCGTGACCGACAGACCGCCAACAGACGGCTGTCCATTTTCGCGTGCCAAGGTCAGGCGCATGTCGCCCGCACTCACGGTCACAGTCTGATCGCTGACCTTCACGTCGGCATCGGCGCTGTGAGGCAGGATCGCCAATACAAGCACCAGGATGGCCATGATTCCTATTCTGCGCCTGGATACCATTTGACGGCCTCCCTTCCGCTTGCGGTCCGAATGGAGATCTGATAGCGAGTGCCCGTCGGCAAATCGGGGATTGCCTGCTCCACACGCGTCATTTTGGCTGGTAGATCGGCACTCTCCCAGCAGATGTCTCCAGCCAGGTTCTTCACCGTGATCTTGGTGATCTCCTCACCGGAAACCGTCACCTTGAGCGTGGTTCGCGCCAGACCCAGAAAGGCGTCGTCGAAATCCATCGATCCACGCTCGAAATAGGAGCCGAGATGCATGTTCACCTGCGTTTGTTCCTTCCAGGTGCGGAGTTCGCGTCCCAGCCAGATCCACTTGTCCGGCGGGGGACTGCGCGTCCACTCCAGCGGCACAAAGTCCGGCGACAGTGGATTCTTTCCCCACGAGACAAGCTTTTCGCGCTGGTCGAACCGGCGGCCCTTGACGTACGAATGCATCCACAGCAGAGCATATCCACCGCGCAATCGTGTCCAGGCGCCCACCCGGTAGAGCGTGTCCGGCGCCACCTTCACAACCTGCGCGCAATACCCGCTCATCACAGTGCTCTTCGCGTCGATTTTCAGGAACGCCCCGTGCCTCCCGTCCTCCGGCATGCGACAGTAGCGGAATAGATGCGGCGCAGCCGTAGAGACGCCCCAGTGATCCGGCATCTCGTCCCCCTTCTCGAAACTGGGGTTTGTCAGCAAATTCGGCACCGGCAGCGCAGGCGACGCCGACACCTCGATCACAAGCTTGGCACCCGTCTCCTCAGCCGGAGTGGCCGCGATTGCCAGCACCACCAGAATGCCGATCGTTAGTCTCATACTTCGCCCCTGTGTTGTCAGATATGGCTGGGAGAATCCAGAGCGACCGTAAGGGGCCGCGCGCCTATTATGTGTCGTTACCCGTTACCTAAGGGTCGGCACGGAAATAAC
>JAGLDW010000048.1 GCA_023145395.1 Lentisphaeria bacterium
GTAAGGTTGTGCTTGACCATGCAGTTGGCCACCACCAGTGCAGTGCCTTCGGGGATCGGCACATTCTTCACCTCGTAGGAGCGAAAGTCCGACTGAACAAGATGCCCCGCCCTGCCCTTCAGCGAGCTAAACTGGTCAAGCAGCCCCGTGTTCGCTCCGACATAGTTGTTCTCGCAGCCCTGCCCGATGCGCGCCAACTCCTGCCACGGCAGGTTCGCGCCGGCAAGCTTGTCCATCACCAACGCCATGGAGATCTCCAAAGCAGCCGAACTACTCATGCCCGCCGACATGGGGACCGTGCTGGCCATGACCGCATTGAAGGCGGGCACGCGCACGTCGCGCTTTGCGAACTCCACCACGAGCCCCTTCACGTAGTTCGCCCAGTCGCCCTTCTCCGGTTCACCCACTTCGGCGACATCGAACATGCGTTCCGTGTCGTTCTCAATGTCGATCACGCGGCAGGTTGTGCCCTCCACAGCCGCAGCCGCCACGAAGTTCGCGCGGTCCACGGCCACACTCAGGACATAGCCCTCGTTGTAGTCGGTGTGATTGCCCAGAATCTCAAGACGGCCCGGTGCCCGCGTCACGACGGATGGCACGCCGCCGAACAGACGTCCAAATGCTTTAACAACCTTGTCTTTCATCGGGCTTCTCCCGTCCAGTCCGCTCAGTACACCAGGTTGATACTGGCGGCGCGTCCGGCATCGTAGGCTAGGAGATTTGTCTCCACAACCTCTTCGCCCTTGCGTTCGAAGGACAGGCGGATTGCCTCGGGAAGCGCGTCCTCATCGACCGCCAGGAACGGCGAGAGCGCACCCAGCATGACCATGTTCATGGCGCGGGCGCTACCGGCCTCGCGAGCCATGGCATCGGCATCCAGCACCACGCGACGCGGAAAAAACTCGAGCTGGGCGATCACTTCGTCCAGATCCGGATATTCGATGTTTGTCACAGGCACGGAGTTGCTCAGTAGCACGCCATCGGGCGCCACCATGTTCGCGTGACGCAGCGCCTCCATGGGCTCGACGGCAAGGAGCACATCCGCCGCACCCTCGCGAATCAAGTCCGAGTAGATCGGCTCGTCCGAAAGACGCAGGTGCGCCAGCACCGCGCCGCCGCGCTGCGCCATGCCATGGACTTCCGATTGCTTCACGTTGAGCCCCGCCGCCATGGCGGCCCGGCCAACCACCGCGGCAATGGTCAGGATGCCCTGTCCACCCACGCCCGCCAAAATGATATCATTCTTCATAATGCGTACTCCGTCCTCAGCTCTTCTTCTTTTTCCTGCGCAGCGTCTGGACGCATTCGCGGAAGGCAATGACCACGGAGAGCCCCTGGTACTCAATAATCTCCTCGCGGAGAATGCGCACATTCTCCGCGTGGTTCTTCTTCAACGGCACAAACTCCCGGATGAGCTCCTTCGGCACGCCGATCCCCTCGCAGATCTCCGCCATGCGCCCCGTGCCCAGGGAGTCCTGGCCCCCCGTCATGCCCGTGGTGCCATTGTCCAGAAGAAACACGGTGACATTGGAGTTTTCCCAGACGCAGTCGAGCAAGGGCGTCATGCCGGAATGCGTGAACGTGCTGTCGCCGATGACCGCCACGGAGGGTCCAAGCCCAGCATCCGCAGCGCCCTTGGCCATGGAGATCGAAGCACCCATGTCCACACAGCTCGAAATGGCCTCGAAGGGAGGCAGCGCACCCAGCGTGTAGCAGCCGATGTCGGAAAAGACGCGTCCCTTGCCCACCTCCGCCATGACCTCGTTGAGAGCATGGTAGGAGTCGATGTGCGAACAGCCGGCGCAGAGGCGCGGCGGGCGCGGACGGGCCAGCTCCGACAATGGCGCCGCCGTGGTAGTCTCCAGGCCCATGGCCTTGGCAACCAACCTGGGGTTCAATTCGCCAGTGCGAGGAAGAGCGCCTGTCATGCGGCCGATGATCTTGTCGTTGAGACCCAGCGGTCCGTGCAGCTGCGCCTCCACGAATGGTGCACCCTCCTCGGCAAGCAGCACCCGGTCGCACGTCTCCAGCAACTGCCGGATCTGTTTGACAGGAAGCGGATACTGGGAGACTTTCAGCACGGGGTACGGACAGCCGTTCTCCCCGAAATTCTCCATCACGTAGTTGTAGGCGATGCCCGTGGCAAGGATCCCGAGCGAGTGGTCCGGACCATCCGCCAGGGAATTGAACGAGGATGCCTCGCTGCGCGCGACAAACTGCGGCTGGCGCGCGACCAGGCCGTCGAAATTGGTCTTGGCGATGGACGGCAGCAGCACGAACCGGCGCGGATCGGCAGGCAGGCAGACTTCGTTCTCGGGGCGCACTTCGGCGCGGGTGATATTCGCCCGGGAATGGGAAAGTCGAGTGGTCAGACGAATCAGCACGGGTGTCCTCAGCTCCTCTGACAAATCCATCGCGGCAAAGGCCATGTCGTAGGCCTCCTGCTGACTGGACGGCTCGAAGGAGGGAATCTGAGCGAACTGCGCATAGAAACGCGAATCCTGCTCGTTCTGACTGGAGTGCATGGATGGGTCGTCCGCGACCGCCACCACCAGTCCCCCACCAACACCTGTGATCGCGGCGTTCACAAAGCCATCCGCCGCCACGTTCAGACCCACATGCTTCATGCACACCATGG
>JAGLDW010000480.1 GCA_023145395.1 Lentisphaeria bacterium
ATTCCGTTCTCGTCGCTCGGGCTCAAGCACTCCCCCTCCGACGGCGCCGTCTGGCGCATGAACATCGCCCGCAATGATCGAATCAACACGCAGTACAGCACCTGGAGTCCGCTCGAACGGGCGTTCCACGAACCCGCGAACTTCGGGGAGCTTCAATTTCTCGACGATTGTCCCGGGGTGGTGCTCGGACAGCCGCGGCGTTCCGGGAACGATCTGACATGGAACATGCCCGTCCACGGCACCCGTTTCGGAAGCGTCTCGGCATTCGTCTCCCTGCGCACCGTCACAGGCCAGTTCGACATGAAGGGCGTCGCCGGAGACACATCGCAAATCGAACTGCGTGCGCCCGCCGCGTGGACTCCGCGCGCGGTGGTGCGGCGCGTCCCCACCATTCGCTATGGTGCACGGGTGATCTATCGCGGCGAGCCATTGGTTTGCCTGGCCACCCGCATCCGCTCGGAGCAGCCCAAGAGCACAGTCCCCCTGACCATCGGCAACGATACCGTCGAGCTGGTCTTCGACCGCACCAGTGGACATCTGCTTCGAACGACCAATCGGAAGGCGAAACTAGATGTCCGCTTCGGCGAACGCGGCACCCCAATCGCCGAGCTGGAAACGGTTCGCTTTCTGCGCAATCCGCGGTTCTTCCGCCAGGACGATGTGCATACGATCGTGCCCGGCAGCGACACGCTTCAGGAGATTGCGAAGTCCGCAGATGCGGAAGGCGAACGGCTGACGATCCGCCACCTGATTCCCGGGGGCATCGATCTAGTCCTCACTGTCACCGTGCCAAAGCAGGGGGTTGAGACTCGTTGGGACATTGACCTGGACAACCGCCGGACTCTCCGGCCAAGCCAGTCGCTGGTGGTGCATCGCGTGCGCTACCCCTGCATCGTCGATATGCCGGAGAGCCTCTGTGGAGACGCTCCGCACGCAGTCGTGCCAATGATGATGGGACAGCGCATCCCCGAGCCTGCGAAGAACCTGGGAAGGCGCCGCCCCTATCCGTACATTGGCAACGTGACGCAGGGGTGGTTCGACTACAGCGGCGCCAGCGGCGGGCTCTACTTCATGACTGGCGAGACGG
>JAGLDW010000481.1 GCA_023145395.1 Lentisphaeria bacterium
TGGCACGCCGGGGCGGATCTCTATCGCGCCTGGTTTCGCGAAAACATCACCCCGATGCCCGTTCCGAAGTGGCTGAAGGAGGCCCAGGGCTACGTCATGAGTGGCGGAGCGACCTACGAGTTCGGGCAACTGCCGCGCATCCTCGCAAACGCCCAGGCAATGGGCATCGACTACATCCAGTTGTGGAGCGAAATGACGGGCGGCGAAATCAGCTACCACGCCTTTGGCTACCCAAATCCGTACATGGGAACGGAAAAGGATTTGAAGAAAGCGCTTCGGGATGTCCACAAGGCGGGTGGGCATGTGGGAGTCTATCTCAACTACAACACGGGCGACCCTCTGCTCGGAACCTTTGTGCGCCAGCCTCGATTGGCACAGAAGATTCCCAAGCGGATTCCCCGTCCCGCGCTGGACTACATAGGGGACAACTGGGTGCAGCAGAGCATCATGAGCCACGAGGGAAACTACTCCATGTGGTCCACCAGTGTGCCGGGATATCTGGACGACTACTGGAATGTCTGCCCGGCTTCGGACAAATGGAGCGCTCTCTACAAGTACTGGGTCGTGGATCTGTGGGCGAAGCAGTACAAGCTGGACGTCTGGTATCTGGACAGTTGCCCCGTGTCCCGCGGCAGCCCATGCTTCGCATTTGACCACGGACACGCCGACCCCATGCCCGAAGGGCAGGCGGTCATGGATTTCTACGTCCGCATGCGCAAGGACGCCCCGAAGAACTTCTGCATCATGCAGGAGTACGGCAACGACCGCCTGCTACAATGGGGCACGCACGCGCTGGGCCTCATGTGGCACCCGAGACATGCCCATCCCGAAGTCGTTCGCTACACGCTGCCGGAGATGATCTTCTTCTCGGGCATGTGCAATGGATACAGCGGGGTCAAGCAGTTCTACAAGGACGAGCGCGTGACCTTCATCGACGCCCTCGAGCGGGTTTTCCTCATTGGAAATCGGTTTGAGCTGTCCCTCAGCCATCAGCCACCAATCTTGATCAGCGAGTACAAACGCAATCTCGTCGCCCTGCGGAAGGCATGCACCAACGAGATGAACTATGGGGACTTTCTCGACGACACCAGCCTGGGAATTGTACCGGACCGAGTGCACATCCGCCTATTCCGGGCGCCCGACCGCAAACGATTGGTGATCACCATGCTTGACCGCCGCCACGCGCCGGACAGGACGCCCTTCACCTTCGAACTCGATCTCGCGAGGGCAGCCGCAGGCACGGAGATCAAGCTGTGGCTACGGACACTGGCCGGGGAGAATATTCCCCTCAAGCACAGCCGGAACAGCTCCGTTCTCAAGCTGGAGATCCCCTCCTTCAAGGACCGCCCAGCCGCTGTTTTCATCGAAACGTCGGGATTGCCAAGCAGTGGGAATGAGTGACTCAGTGACCCAATAAAGCGGAAGTCAATGAGTCACTGAGTCAGCCATACACACTTCTAAAATCAGGTTTCACAATGAAAAACATCCTCGCACTATTCCTGCTCACCTCGTTCTGCGCATTGGGTGCCGAGACATCGTCCGACAAAGTGTCCAAGCATGATGGGATGCGCCAGATCCTCATTCCGGCCACCGAGTTCATCATGGGCGCCGATGACGAGGACGCTCACGGCCGCACGGCCGAGTTCCCTCCGCACAAGGTGCGTCTCGATGCCTATTGGATCGACGAACATGAGGTGACCAACGCGCAGTACGCCGACTTTCTCAACGCCACGCGTCGAGGCGCATTGGCGCGCATGTACTCCTGCATCGACCTCGCGAACGAGGCAGGCGGGCTCGTCTACGACACCGAGACGGGAGAGGTGAAAGTGCGTAGGGGATTCGCAACGCGCCCCGTGTGCGCGGTGAGCCTCCGAGGCGCGGCAGACTATGCCAGACACGTGAAGCGGCGCCTGCCCACGGAAGCCGAGTGGGAACTCGCTGCGCGCGGAACGGACCAGCGACGTTATCCCTGGGGCAACGAATGGAACCGCAAACACACGGTCACGGGCGAGAACCACCCAAAACGCCCTGCCCCCGTCGGCACGACGACCGGAGATGTAAGCCCGTTCGGAGTCCGAGATATGGCAGGCAATGTCAAAGAGTGGGTGCAGGACACCTGGCGGACCGATTTCTATCTGGAGTCTCCGGTGGAGAATCCCGTCTGCACCGATCCCCTTCGCCGGGGCGTTCTTCGGGGGGGTGCGTGGTGCCTGACGGAGTGGGACTGCCGCGCGACCTCACGAAAAAGACAGGTTCCAGGCGCCTGCCGACGCTATGTGGGCTTTCGCTGCGCCGAATCCGTACCCGTGCCGCTGCCGACTGCGGCGGCAGTCAGCGACGATGTCCGTTTCTACGCGCCTCTGGATGGCAGTGTGCATGCCGCGGCGGCCAGGGGAATGCGTCATGCCGTCGAGGCCCATGGCGAGATCCAGTACGTACCGGGGCGGAGGGGACAAGCCGCGCTGCTCGGCGAGAGCGATGGCAAACGCTTCTGGATCGACTACGACACCGAAGACAACCTGGACATGAAACAGGGAACGGTTGCCCTCTGGGTCAAACCCGTTGGCTGGAAGGGATCGAATCCCGGGTTCCGATTTTTCTTCATGATCCGCGACCCGGCGCTGGCCCGGTTCTATCTCTACCGCTTCATCAGCGGTGGACTCATGGCCATCGCGGGCAATGGAGCCAACGGGGAGTGGCACACAGTCACCCACGACTGCTCGAAATGGAAACAGGACGAGTGGCAGCATCTGGCGATCACCTGGACGACCACATCGCTCGCCCTGTATGTCAACGGCACGCTCATCGGTCAGCAGACAATCGCCGAGAAGAACCGCTTCCGCGGCCGACCCGCTGTATTCAGCATTGGCCAAAGCCAGAACTGGGATGGCAATGCGGAGATCGTGCGGGGGCAGACCGCCATCGACGAGGTGGTTGTGTATGGACGCGCTCTCAGTGCACCGGAGATCCAAAAAGACATGACGAGGAAGGCCCTCCCATAGGCCCGTGTCTCCAGACCGGGCTGTGTTTTCCGGGTCTGCTGGCGAGGCGGGACGCCTTGGTGTAGCGTAGCCACCGTCACCAACATGTGGAGAGCACACTATGAGAACAGGTATTCTGGCAATGGCAGTTTTTGCACTTGCGGCGAACGTCACAGCACAAGATCTCCCTCTCGAAGTAACCGCGCCCTGGCAGATCACGGTCGGCAAGACCGTGATTGACGTGCCACCGCAATCCGCAGTGCATGTGCGCGGCGAGAAACACGCCAAGCTGAGGGTTTTCGCGGAAAAGGGAGGCGGTTGGCGGCGCGGCGAACGCCTCAAGCCGTTGATCACCCAGGAGTGCACGGCGGCGGGTGCTCTCGACCCCACGTCAGTGAAAGTCCGGTCGGTGGAGGGAGTCGTTTTCGAACTTGGCAAGGACTACAAGGTGGAGGGGCATTGGGGAACTGTCGGACGTGTTGAAGGCGGGGGGATCGGAGCCAAAACGCCTGTGCTCGTCGAATACGACTACTTCCCAAACAGACTCCACGCATTGGCCGTGAACGCAGCGGGCGCCGTCCGCCTGGTGATGGGCAAGCCGACGCTAGGCATCCAGTTCCCCCCGGACCTTGACGAAGGCGAGACCCGGCTTGCCGGCATCTGGCTGTCCGGGCGTGTCGAACACCTTTCCAAGCGAAACCTGCTCCCTGTCGATGGCACTCCGCAGCCCGTATCCGAATGGGTGGGACGGGCCGCCGAACTCATCCCCGAGACCCTGGCCAAACTCCAGGCGGGCGAAAAGGTCCGCATCGTCGCATGGGGGGACAGTGTCACCAATGGCGGCGGCGTGGGGGGACGGAACCGTGAAGGCTGGTACCAGCATCAGTTTCTCAAGCGACTCAAGCTATGCTTCCCAAAGGCGCAGATCGAACTGCTGACCGCCAGTTGGCCCGGAGGAAACAGCCGCGGCTACATGAATGCACCGCCCGGGGGAAAATACGACTTCAAGCGCGACGTGCTCGCTCCCAAGCCGGATCTGGTCACCATTGAGTTTGTCAATGATGCAGGCTGGCGCGGCGAACGGCTCATGGAGCATTATGGAAAAATCCGCGACGCCATCCGGGGCAACGGTTCGGAGATCATTCTGATCACACCGCATTTCGTTCGTCCGGACTGGATGGGGGTCAACAAGAGCACAAAGTTCGACAACGACCCACGCCCCTACGTGAAGAGCCTGCGCGATTTCGCGCGTGACAACGACATCGCCGTGGCGGACGCTGCGCTGCTCTGGGGTCATCTCTGGCGCGAGGGCATCCCCTACATGACGATGGAGGGCAACTCCATCAACCATCCCGACGTGCGCGGACACAAGCTCTTCGCCGATGCGCTGATGGCGATTTTTTCCGAGAGAAAAGAGACGAAATGACGAAATCCATTCGCCAAGGCGTACGGATATAACAGAAGATGCATAGTGGCAGATCCAGGGAGCAGATGACATGGCAACGCAAAAGAACATCCGTTTCGGGGCGATTGGGTGCGGCAACGCGGGAACACACCGCATCCGGTTGCTTGCTGGCAATGCTCTCGGACTCGACGTGGTCGCAGCCGCGGACGTGAATCCAAGCCGTCTGGACAATCTTGCCGACGTGCTAGGCTACGATTTCGAACGATATACGGGCGCCCAGGACTATCAGCGGATGATCGACGAGAATGATCTCGACGCGGTGGGCATCTTCACCCCGCACACCCTTCACTACGAGCATGTCGTCTACGCCATCGAGGCAGGAAAACATGTGCTGATCGAAAAGCCGATGGTCTGCGGCGCCGCCAAGGCCATGGAAGTCACCCGCATGCTCGAGAAGCAGGGGACCATCGGCATCGTGCACTACCAGCGGCACTACATGGCGCCATTCCATAAGGCGCGCGAGCTAATCCGGAAGGGAAAAATCGGCGAAGTGACCGGATTCTTCGTCTACATGGCCCAGGACTGGCCTGGACGCGAATGGCGCGGGGACCCCGAGTTCTCCGGAGGCGGTCAGCTCAACGACTCTGGCAGTCACTACCAGGACATCCTCCTGTGGATGACCGATCTGCTACCCAAATCCGCCGAGGGGAACCTGGACAACTACTACCAGGGCGACCTCAAGAAGGTGGAGGTCAATGGTAGTTTCAACGTCGAGCTTTCCAATGGCGCGGCCGGGCGCATCCTCATTCTGGGCGACATTCTGGGCGGCTTCTGCGACGACGTGCGCATTCGGGGCACCAAGGGCGATTTGATGATGAGCACCTTCCACGGCGAGCGCCTGCTTCTGCGGGACAACGCCACCAACAAGATCGAGGACATTCCTCTCAGCATGCCCAAGGGGTATCCCGCCTGCCCGTGCGACAACTTTGTGAAGCTCATTCGCAAGAAGGTGAAGATCAACCGCGTTCCATTCATCTTCGGCGTGCGTGTGGCCACCCTGACTGACTGCATGCTCACGGCCGCGAGGACCGGCCGAAAAGTGACCTGCGACGAACTGTTGGCGGAGGCCGGCGCCTCGCTGAAGGACCTGGCCTAGACCCGCCGCGAAAATATTTCGCGGCGGGTCTAGATACCGAGAAAGAGCTCTGTGATGTTCCGAAAACAGATGCTGCTCAGTTGTCTCTGTGCTTTCGCGACAATGCTTTCCTGGCATCTCTGTGTCCAATCTCTATGCCTCGTGATTCTGCGTAGCGCCCGACAAGAAACAGCATCCGTTCCACTCGCCATCATGGATCGTCTGACAGATACTAGATTGACCTACAAAATGCATGTCGAATCGGACAGCAGTGCGCCTGGAATGATTCTTTTGGCATTCTTCACCAGGCAAGAAACCACGGACAATGTCGTGTCGAGAAGCGTCTCAGAAGTGCCATTCAAGGTCGAAGTCAGAGATCATGGAAGCGGGACGATATGGCAAAGAGAGTACAATCGGCACAGCAGCGCGAGATGCGCGCCATGG
>JAGLDW010000482.1 GCA_023145395.1 Lentisphaeria bacterium
AGGGCGAACGGCCCGTGAGCCGCCGTGTTGCGGAGTTCGCAACACGGTTCGCCGTCCGGAGGACGCCTCCCTCATTCTGATTTGCGGAGTTCGCACACGCGGCTCAGCGGGAGCTTCGCCCTCCCAGGGACGGTGGGCACGCAGTGCGCGGCTCGGCGGGAGCTTTGCTCCTCACCGTTTTTCTCCTGCCAGATCCACGCCCAGCTTACGCCAATGTTCCACCAATGCGTCCGTGCCAAGGACGCCTGCGCGGCGGCCAAGCTCTCGACCGTCAGCGTCCAGGAAGATCTGAACTGCCTCGGTCGATTCCGGCCTGAGACGCGCCACCAAGTCGGCGTCACGATCGCGCCGCAACGCCACCACTAGCATGCGCCCGGAGAATCTGCGTCGCTCGCGGTCGAGACGACGACTGACGGCTTCGGCGATTTCCACGTCTAGAGGGAGGACCGTGACCAAGGATGGAAGATTTTCCACCGGTGGGCTCCGCTGGTCTCCTCCGAAGTTGTGGACCGCCCAGGCAGCTGCCAGCGCAGCTGCCATGAACAGAGCCGCTCTCGTCAGTCGCGCCCGGATGCTGTGCTGGCTTGCGCCCAATTTTGGGTCGGTATCCACAGGTCTCCCAATACCATTTAGGTTTCTACCCGTACGGTGCCTCAGGCAGGTCCGGTGGCCCCTGGGTGCAACGGGGCCCGTTGCACCTACTTTTTCCGCCTTCTGAACACGCCGCGCGTGTTTCTAGAGTGAGAGACGTTTCAGCCGCTGCGTGGCTTCGAGGATGGATTTGCGATGCCCAAAGGCGCTGAAGCGGACGAAGCCCTGCCCGGCCGGACCAAAACCCGCACCCGGTGTAGTGACGACAAAGACCTCGTTGAGGATCTTTGCGAAGACATCCCAGGAATCGCATCCGGGGAAGTGAGCCCAGATGTAGGGGGCATTTTCGCCGCCATAGTTTTGTACGCCCATATCGTCTAGACAGGCCTTGATCAAGGCCGCGTTTTCCATGTAGAACCCGACCGTCTCGCGCATTTCGGCGAGTCCCTGCTCGTCGAGCGCGGCGAGGCCGCCATGCTGAATGATATTGCTGGCGCCGTTGAACACGGTGGTCATGATGCGGTTCCAGTCCTGAAGCACGGGCGTGCCGTCCTCGAAGACGAGTTCCTTTGGACAGACGGTCCAGCCCAGGCGCACACCGGTGAAGCCGACGGGCTTGCTGAAGCTGCTGACTTCGATGGCGCATTCGCGCGCGCCGTCGATCTCGAAGATGCTGCGAGGCAGTTCGGGATCGCAGATGTAGGGACTGTAGGCCGAGTCGAAGATGATGATGGAACGGTTCTTCCGAGCCACGTCCACAAGTGCTTTCAGCTGATCCTTGGTGGCCACCGCGCCAGTCGGATTGTTCGGGCTGCAGAAATAGATCAGATCCGTGGGGGGCAAGTCGGCAGGATCCGGGAAGAAGTTGTTTTCGGGCGTGCATGCCATGTAGTGGACGCCACCGTATTGCTGCTTGCTCTCGTCGAAATCACCGGTGGCGCCGACGATGACGCTGCCATCCACGTAGACCGGGTAGGAGGGATCCTGGACGGCGACGGACGCATCCGCGCCAAAGAGAAGCTGTAGGCGGCCGATGTCGCATTTGGCGCCGTCGGAGACGAGCACCTCCTCCGGATCGACGACGTTGTTGTAGAGCTTCTCGGCAATCTTGCCGCGCAGCGCTTCGAAGCCCTGCTCGTCCCCATATCCCGAATAGCCGTCGGACATGCCCATGCCCTCGGCGGCCTTGGCCAGCGCCTGCGTGATGTGCGGAGTCAGCGGCTCGGTCGTGTTGCCGATTCCGAGGCTAATGATATCCGCCTCGGGATGGGCGTCCTGACAGGCCTTCTTGCGGCGGTTGATCTCCGGAAACAGGTAGCCGCCGGGAAGTTTTGCCAGATTCGCGTTTCTCTTGGCCATCATTCTCTCGCTTTCTTTCGTTTTCATGAATATGTAAGGCACTCGCATGACGGGTGCAATTGCTCAACGCAAGACCGTGCAAGGATAGCCCTCCACATCCCAGTTTCAAGGTGTGTGATGCAGCGATCCGACATCTCCGTGTTGCGCGATTTCCACCTTGACAGGCACGGTGATTTGTAGTACAATCGACAAGGGCGTGTGATGACGGTCTTCCGACCCGGAACGGAGGATCGATGACAGAAAAAGGATGTCTCCGCACCGTGCAGAGCGAAACAGACACAATTGACGACTTGCGCCCGGTCCGCCATCCATTTGTGCGGCAATCGCTCGCGCTTGCCGTGGCGATCATCGTTCTAACGCTCCCCGCCGGCATTGTCCTCTCCGGATTTGGCTCCATCTATCTCGATGTCTTCTCCGCCAATGTAAGCGTCTGCGCTCTGGCGGTTGCCCTGATCATGCAGTTGCGTTGGCGAGACTGGCGGCTCCTTCCTCTCGTGTTGCTTTTCGCGGCGCTGGCGTGCCAGCAGACACTGTACGTGATCGCCGAACTACGCGGCGGCCCTCTGTGCCCGGCGGACGGCTGGCTTCTCGAGCATCCTTGGTTTGTGCCCACGGCTCTGGGGCTCGCCGCCATTCTCTCGAGCTGGCATCTCTTCGGCGCCCGGGAGGAGATCGCGCGCCGGGAAGAGCAGCTGTCCCAACGGCTGCAGCAGGGCCAGAAGATCGAGAGCCTCGGCGTGATGGCCAGTGGGGTGGCCCACAAGTTCAACAACTACCTCACGGCCATCATTGGCAACGCCACGCTGGCAAAGCTGGATGCGCCAGCCGGGTCCGAGCAAATGCACGCTCTGGAGGCACTGGAACAAGAGGCTGAAAAGGCGGCTAGGATCAGCATGCAGATGCTCGACTACTCGGGACACGGGAAGTTCAGTGTCGAGCTTGTCTGCCTGGCCCAGCTGATCGGGGACATGAAGGAGCTTCTCGATGCCTGTCTGCGCAACGCTGGAAGGATCGAGTACGACATTCATGAGGGCGGCCATATCGTCTCGGGAGACACGGCGCAACTCGGACAAGTGGCGATGAACCTTGTGGGCAATGCGGCGGAAGGGCTCGGGACGGGGGATGGTCTCGTCACCGTGAGGATCGAGACGCGACAGATTGGCGCGGACGAGCTGGTCGATTTCATTGCAACGCCACCGCTCAACCCGGGCGAATACGTCTCCCTATGTGTCTCGGACACCGGGGGAGGAATCCCCGCCGACATGCAGCCACTCGTTTTCGACCCGTTCGTCAGCACAAAATCGCTCGGCCGTGGCCTTGGCCTTGCCGCAGTACTCGGTATCGTGCGTGGACATCATGGTGGCGTTCGCCTAGAAAGCTCACCGAACATTGGAACGACCGTCGAGGTTCTTCTACCCTCCGAGAAGACGGCGAAGACGGTGCCGGACACCACTCCCAAGCAAGAGAACCCGTCATGAGCGCACAGAGCAACAACACATTCTTCGATTTTTTCAGTGACGAGGCGCGGGTGGTGCTGGAACATGCGGCCGAGAAGCTCGTCTGCGAGCAGGGACAGGTCATCTTCGTGGAGGGGGCAGACTCCGACGCGGTCTTTCTAGTCGAGTCCGGCATGGTCCACCTTCTGAAGGAAAGCGGTGAAACCGACCCCTGTCTGATTGCCAGCGTTGAGGCGGGAAAATTCTTCGGCGAGTTCGGTGTGATCGACACGAAACCGCGCAGCACCGGTGCGAGGAGCGCCACTGGTGCGTCCCTACTGCGCATCGACCGTACTACAGTCTTGCGGGCATTGCGCATGTGCGGCGACGCCCCCCTGCGAATGGCCGCATCCATCGTCGAAAAGACCAGGGTGTCAAACAGCAAGTATGTCGGCGATCTGCTGCAACGTGAAAGACTGACGCTCGTGGGACGCATGCTCAGCGGCATCCTGCATGACTTCCGCAACCCTCTCACCGTTGTGCGAATGTGCGCCGAGATCATTGTCATGCGCGGGGTCGAACCCGAGACGGTCGAAGATTGCCAGATCATTGTCGAACAGCTCGACCGCATCACCCGGATGACGGACGATGTGCTCGCCTTCACGGAGAACCAGACAACGATCAACCCCATGCCGATGGATGTGGCCAAGTTGCTCGCGCGTTTCGAGAGGTTGAATAGAACCTACATCGAGAAACAGAATGTGAACTTGACCATTGTGGGGGAGCCATGCACCATCCAGGCGGATGAGGACAAACTGCTGCGCGTGCTGCAGAACCTGGTCTACAACGCTGTGGACGCAGTGAGCGCCGGAAGCACAATCACCATTCGGCAGGAAAACCGTGAGGACACTGTGGTTCTGCATGTGACGGATGATGGGCCCGGGTTGCCCGAGGAGATCCAGGACCACCTCTTCGAGGCCTTTGCAACTCATGGGAAGCGCAATGGACTCGGGTTGGGCCTAGCCGTCGCCAAGTCCATCGTCTCCATCCACGAAGGCACCATCACCTTCACCACCAAGCAGGGCGAAGGCACCACATTCCACGTGGAGCTGCCCCGGCAGATGCAAGCCTGACCCGCCACGAAAAGGCCAGGAGAGGGAAAGTGACCAGCAATCGGTAATCGGCGAGGGATGCCGTTATTCTGTCAGGTTGAGTCCACCAAGAACACAAATCGCACCGCAAGAACACCGATACCTGATGACCGGTCACCTGTCACTGGCCGCGAAACCCTTTTCGCGGCGGTCAAGCCTAGGGCTGGCTG
>JAGLDW010000483.1 GCA_023145395.1 Lentisphaeria bacterium
TGCTGCTCCATCGTGTCGGAGAGGGGGACCATCTTGCCCATGGCCACATCAAGATCGCGCGCTGAAAACTCGCGGCCGTCGTAGAAAGCCTCGGTGCGTGCCGCGATGACGGCCTGCTCGATCTCCGCCCCGTTCCAGCCATCACTCTGGATCGCCAGCATCTTGTAGTCGAAATCGTCCAGATTCACTTGGTTGCGCGCCAAGTGGATCTTGAAGATCTCGACCCGTTCCTTGTCTGCGGGAAGATCGCAGAAGAACACCTGGTCGAAACGCCCCTTGCGGATGATTTCGGCAGGGAGCGCACGGATCTTGTTGGCCGTGGCCGCGATGAACACCAGAGGAGGCTTCTCCTGCATCCAGGTAAGGAATGTGGAGAAAATGTGGGAAGCGATGCTGAGTCCGTCCTCCTCGATGCCAAGGGCATTCTCAATCTCATCCAGCCAGAGCACGGCCGGCGCCACGGATTCGATCGTCTTGAGCGCCCTGTGGAATGTCGCCTCCGGGCTGCCGTACATACCGCTGAACACCTGGTTCATGTCCAAGCGGAACATGGGAATGTTCCATAGAGAGGAGATGACCTTCACGCACAGACTCTTCCCGCAGCCGCTGACGCCCATGATCAGCAGCCCTTTTGGAACGGGCACTCCGGCCTGCACGGCCTCGGGGGTGAACATTTTCTGGCGTTTGCGCAGCCAGTCTTTCAGGTTGTCGAGCCCACCAACGCCCTCGATTCCCCAGCGCGGAGGAGAAAACTCCAGGAAGCCCGATTTCTTGACGATCATCTTCTTCTCCGAGAAGATTTCGTCGATCACCTTGTCCTCGTCGCTCTCATCGATCATCGCCACACGGTTCAGGACATGGTGAATCTCGCTTTCGGTCAAGCCCTTGAGCGCCAGCGCGACTTGTTTGAGCATTTCCTCATCAAGCGACAACTGAGGATTTTCAGCGCACACTTTCTCGATCTGAAGGATGATCTCTCCCTCGTCCGGGGGGGGGACCTCGACCAGATGAATTTCCTTGGCCATGCTTTCGGGGACGACCAGTTCGGGTGTGAGAATAAAGGTGGGGCGCTTCATCTCACCACCGAAGCCATAGTAGATGTCACGGACAGCACGCACGACCTTGGGATCGGAGAAGTAGGGAGCCAGATCCTTGAATACAAAGAAGACATTCCCCGTTTCCTGCCGCACGGCCTGGAGGGCAGCGATGGGATCCATCGTCGTGGCGGCGTCTTCGCCATCGAGCCCGTCGATACACGTCCAGGTGCGGAGTTCGCAACCTTGCTCTTCCGCCACCACGTGCAGCATGCGCATCACGCGGTCCTCTTCCGCGGATTGAAGGTAGATGACAGGACTCTTTCCAATGACGGATTTGCGGATTTCTTCAATGACGGTTGCCATGTTTCGGTTCTCCTGAAAAGGATGACAGGGGCGCTATGTCTTCGAGTCGTGTCATACCGTGCGGCGCCGACCCGTCAGTGTCAAACAGCGAACTGCCCAAGTCGGTAACGCCTCAGTTACGTGGGG
>JAGLDW010000484.1 GCA_023145395.1 Lentisphaeria bacterium
GAGCGTGAAACGGGCATGCTCTACCTCTTCCCCCCATCTGATCCCCGCCAGGCGACCATCGAGATCGGCACCATATCCACACCCATGATCACCATGGACGGGGTATCGAATCTGCGCCTCGAAGGGCTTGTTTTCGATCTTGCGCGAGCCAATGGCATCGTCGTGACAAACAGCAGGGACTGTCTCATCGCGGCATGCATCGTCAGCCGCATGGCCGGGAATGGCATCATGGTGCATGGAGGCGTCCGGAACACTCTGCTGGGCTGCGATGTGCACACCATCGGGCGACGCGCCACAGAGGTCAAGGGGGGAGGCCGGGAGACACTGACACCCGGCAGCCACCTCGTCGAAAACTGCCACATCCACGATTTTGGCCGCATCGATCGCACCTACACGCCGGGGATCCAGCTCGAGGGCGTGGGTCATCGTGTGGCGCACAACCTCATGCACCACTGCCCCAGCAGTGTCATGCGCATCGAGGGCAACGACCATCTCATGGAGTTCAATGAAGTGCACAGCGCCGTGCAGGAATCCGACGACCAGGGCGCCATGGAGCTGTTCGCCAACGCAACCTACCGGGGAGTCGTCTTCCGCCACAACTACTTCCACCATGTGGGCAAAACCGGCTCCGGGGCAGCGGTGCATGGACAAGCTGGCATCCGCTTCGACGACGCCATCAGCGGCATGCTCGTATACGGAAATGTCTTCCAGCGAAGCGCCAACGGACATTTCGGAGCCATTCAGATGAACAGCGGGCGCGACAATGTCATGGACAACAACCTATTCGTGGACTGCAAACAGGGCATTAGCGGTGGCTGGAATGCCGGAAACAGCGTTTGGAGAAGACTCCGGGATGGTGTGAAGATGAACAACTTCCACATGAATGATCTCTACCTCTCCCGCTACCCGAAGATCGCCACCATGCTCGAGGCGCCGGGAATCAACCACGTGTGGCGCAATGTCTTCTACCGTTGCGGCACGCTCGCCACCCGCAGGAACGGTCTGGATCTCCTTGGCAATGGCGAGTTCGAGAACACCGATCCGGGATTCCTCGATGCCGAGAAAGGGGATTTTCGCCTTCGGGAAAACGCCCCACTCTTCGACTCCGTTGGATTCAAACCCATTCCTTTCAAGGAAATTGGACTCTACAACTCGCCATATCGTGCGACTTGGCCAGTGACGACCACCCCGGCAGAAGTCCCCGAGTGGCGTGCCAGCAAGTAGCCGCATTCACAGCGATCCCATGGACGTGGAGCGCTGGAGGAGTGGAGAGCTGGAGATCAAAGAGCCTGCGGCTCGGTTGGAAACGCCGATGCAACGCATCGTTGGGGCACGCAGAACCGTCTGTGGTTTCTCGCATCGATGCCTGTGCGGAACCTAGGCGAGGCTTCGGGGGTCGATATCGACATGAATATCGACACCCTTGGGGCGGCGCCCTTCGACCGCTAGGCGGCGAAGCAAGCGGGATAGGCGCACCACATTCCCTCCGCGCAGCATGACCTGGTAGCGATAGAGCCCGCGCACCTTGGGCATGGGCGACGGCATGGCGGGCATCATCTCCACTTCCGGCCCGAGTGCGGGAGCCAGCGCCTCGGCAAAGGCGATGGCGACCAGCCGCACCCGCGCCTCATCCTCGCCGCGAAAATGCACGATCGCCATGTGCGATGCAGGTGGGAAACCCAAGGCCTTCCGGTCGGGGATCTCGTCTTTGTAGAACCCCTTGAAATCGTGATCCGCCGCTCGGAGCAGCGCAGGGTGAAAGGGTGTGTAGGTCTGCACAATGACCCGCCCAAGCGTGTCTCCCCTGCCCGCGCGACCCGCCACTTGGGTGATCAACTGAAAAGTGCGCTCGGAGGCGCGAAAATCGGGGATGTTCAGTGCCATGTCGGCGAAAATCACGCCCACCAGTGTCACGCTCGGGAAGTGCAGGCCTTTGGCAATCATCTGCGTGCCGATAAGAATCTGGATGCGCCCGGCTCCGAAGGCTGTGAGCGTCTTCCGGTATGCATTGCGCGTGGTCATGGTGTCCGAGTCCATGCGGGCGATGGTCGCTTTTGGAAACAGCGCTCCCGCCATGCTTTCGACCTTTTCCGTACCCAGTCCGGAATAGCGGATCTTCTCGTCGTTGCATTGGGGACACCGGTCGGGCGCAGCCATGAACTTGCCGCAGAGATGACAGGTCAGCACCTGTTCGCGACGGTGGTAGGTGAAAGCGGTGTCGCAGTCGTCGCACATGGCCACGTAGCCGCACTGGGTGCAGAGCATCTGCGTGGCATATCCGCGGCGGTTGAGGAAGAGAATCGTCTGCTCGCCATGGTCGAGGCGGCCGCGAACCGCATCCTGCAGCACCCGTGAAAAAACTTGGGGGCCACCTTGCTGGGCGGCCTCCGCACGCATGTCCACCACCTCCACAATCGGCATCCGTCCGTCGTCCACGCGTCTGGTAAGCTCGCAGAGAGCATATTTTTTCAGCTCGCAGTTGTAGTAGGATTCCAGCGAGGGCGTGGCCGTTCCCAGAAGCACGGCGGCCTTTTCGAACTTTCCGCGGACCACTGCCACATCACGGGCATTGTAACGTGGCGCCTCGTCCTGCTTGTAGGTGTTTTCGTGCTCCTCGTCCACCACGATCAGCCCCACATTGCGAAAGGGGGCGAAGAGCGCCGAACGCGCGCCAACCGCGATTTTGGTCTCGCCCTTGCTCGTCTTGGTCCATTCGTCGAAGCGCTCGCCATCGCTCAAGCCACTGTGCAGCACGCTGACCGTCTCCCCGAAGCGTGCGCGGAACCGCTCGCAGGTCTGAGGGGTGAGGGAGATTTCGGGCACGAGCACGATGGCCTCGAGCCCCTGATCCAGACAGCGCTGAATCGCCTGTAGATAGACTTCCGTCTTCCCGCTTCCCGTGACGCCGTGGAGGAGCACCGCTTCCCCCTGACGTTCGTCCACCGCGCGGTTGACTCTCTCCAAGGCGACCGCCTGCTCAGCGGTGAGGTCCAGAGGATTCGTCGGCAGAATATGGTCTTCGCCGAAGGGAGCGCGCCCCACGATGCGCTTTTCGACGACCACCCAGCCGTGGTCCGCCAGTTTGGCGATCACGCTGTCGCCCACATCGGCCGCCTCGCGCAATTCACGCACGGGGCAGGAACCCAGTCGCCGCAGCATCTCCAGTACATGATGCTGCTTCTTGGTCAGCTTCGGACGCGGCTCGTCTCCGTCCTTCTTGCCCGGATTAGCCAGACATGCATAGCGCTCCTCCTTGTGCTTGACCTTGCCGCCTCGCACAACGGCCGGAAGCATGGCGCGCACCGCGATCTCGCGCGGACAGCAATAGTAGTCGGCGATCCATTCCGCAAGCCGCAGCAGATTGGGGGGAATCTGCTCCCGGTCCCCCACGACATCCGCGATTTCCTTCAGTTTCCCAAACGTGCTCGTAGCCTTGAGACCGACGACAAATCCCTTGCGCGGGGCACCGCCACCACGCCCAAAAGGCACAATGACACGCGTGCCGGGATGCACTCGTCCTAGCAAATTCGCCGGAATGCTGTAGTCGAACTCCCGATCCAGTGAGAGGTCGATCACCACGCGGGCAATGGAGGGGGGCTTGGCAGTCAATGCAGACAAAGGCTCCAGAGCCTTCACCCACCATGGGAGAGGACCCCTGCAAAGGTACCTTTGCCGACCCGCCCCGGCAAGCGAGAAGCGCACACTCCGCACACCCGTTCCGCACACAGCTCCCAAAAGGAACGCAGAAAGTGACAGTCCAGGTTCGGATCAGTAGTGCGGCGGCTTCTCGTTTGCGGGAAGTTGCACTTGCTGCAACCCGGTTTTCATCTCGTCGCGAAGCGCGCGCACCTCCGCATCGAGTCGCTCCACATGCTCACGCAGTTCCAGCACGACCTCGTTCAAATCATCGATGAGCTTGTCCTGAAACGCCAACTTCAACTCGAATTCGACAAGGTTTTCTTCCATGATTACGCTTCTTTCAAAGGATACAGCCTCGAGAGTGTCATGCGATTGAATATGTCGTGCGCCCGGCATTCCGTCCAGCCCCTGGCATTTTCCCGACATGGAAAGGCGCCGTGTTTCGAGTATGGTACAAGGGACGCGAATACACCGTTGATGCATCACCCTCCTCCCACGATTTTTCCCCACATGCATGATCACGCACTCAAGGTTCTGGAATATTCCCAGTTGATCGAACTGGTCGGGGAGCATGCGCAGACTGGCGCGGGCAAACGACTGGTCCACGCCATGCGCCCGGCTCGCGACATCGATGGCATTCTCGATGCCCGCGGCGCAGCGCCCGACGCTCTCGCCATGCTCGAGGCAGGACTATCCGTGCCTGGATTCCATTTTGAGGAAATCGACGAGATCCTGCGTCGTGTCGCTCCCGTTGGCGCCGTGTTGGAGGGAGACGACCTCGTGGCTTGCCGTTCTCTGCTCGTGGCCGTGGGCGATGTTCACGCGGCGCTGCTTGCGGAACCGTGTCGGCGTTTCGGGCGCTTGGCGGCGCTGGCGGCGCAGCTTGAGCCTGCTCCAAACCTCGTCTCCGCCCTACGCCGATGCCTGGACGACGACGGCACGCTATTCGATTCGGCCAGCTCTCGCCTGGCGGAATTGCGGCGCGAGGGCGCCTCCCTCGAACGCGGTCTCCAGCGCAGCCTGGAGCGGATTCTCAAAGATCCCGCCTTCAGCGACGCCATCCAGGACCAGTTTGTCACCAGCCGCAATGGGCGGTTTGTGATTCCGGTGCGGCGCAGTGAAAAGGGGATGCTGAACGGCATCATTCACGACCACTCCAATAGTGGGCAGACCCTGTTCATCGAACCCTCCGCGACCGTGGGGCTGGGCAATGACCTGGCCACAGTGCGCCTTCAGGAGCGGGACGAAATGGTCCGCATTCTCGGGCGTCTCAGTGATCGGGTCCGGGAGATACGGGAGCCTCTGGCGCGCAACCAGTCGCTTCTGGCCCGGCTGGACGCGGCGTTCTGCGTGGCCCGGTGGGCCCGCTCATACCACTGTGTCTTCCCCCATTTTGGCTCTGCCACATCGCTTCTTTCCGCTCGGCATCCTCTGCTCGTCCGGCAGTTTCGACAGGAGGGACACGAGCCGGACGTGATTCCACTGACGCTGGAACTGAGCCGGGAAACAAAGGCGCTTGCGGTCACCGGCTCCAACACGGGGGGCAAGACGGTTGCGCTCAAGACGCTCGGTCTGCTGACTCTTGCCGCACAGGCGGGGCTTCCGGTCCCGATTGATCCTGAGAGCGAGCTGGAGATCTTCGACGATGTGTATGCGGACATTGGCGACGAACAGTCGCTGGAGGCCAGTCTAAGCACATTCAGCGCCCACATCAGCAACATCAACCGCATTCTGCGAGCTGTGGAAAACCGGCGCTGTCTTGTCTTGCTGGATGAACTTGGCGCGGGGACGGATCCCCTGGAGGGCGGCGCCCTCGCCTGCTCGATTCTTGAGGCGCTGGCCGAGAGCGACGTGCTCACGGTCGCGACCACGCACTTGGGCGCGGTCAAAAACTTTGTGCACGAGAAGCCGGGCATGCTGAACGCCGCCGTCCGGTTCAACACGGAGACACTGCGCCCCGAGTATGTGCTGGACGTGGGACGGCCCGGCGCCAGCCACGCCTTGCTCATTGCTCAACGGCTGGACTTGCCCGAACGGGTGCTGACGAATGCCCGCGCCATGCTGTCCTCAGATCACATGCGCCTGGAAACGGTGCTGGCCAAGATGGAGGGCGATCAGCGCCGCATCACCAGTCGGGAGCGCGAAATGCGTGGTGCGGAAAAAGATCTGCTGCGCAATCGAGATGAGCTGAAAGCGGAACTGGATACGCTGCGCAAGGAGCGGCGCCAGCTCATGCATGACGCCTACCGCCAAGCGGAAGCCGTGGTGGAGAACACACGCCGGGACATGGAGCGGCAACTACGCGAGATACGCGAAACGACGAAGGACGAGGAGGCCAAAGCAGCCGCCGCCAAAGCGCGCGGTGCTCTAGCCGAAAAGGAACGCAAGCTGCAGAGGGGGCGGCAGCAGACCGCACCGCGCGCGGCGCACCCGGTCTCGGCGGAGGATTTGCGCAAGGGCGCCCGCGTCTGGGTCGAGAAGCTGCACGACCACGGACTGGTCATCAGTGTGGCTGACGGGCGCCGGAATGCGATCGTGGATGTGCGGGGCATGCGCTTCACTCTGAAAGCGGTCGACCTGGGCAAAGAGAGGGAGCCAGAGAAGCAGAGCGAACACGTCGTCAAGCTGTCCCGCCCCCGTCCGCAGGGCGATGGACGTTCCGTCACGGAGCTGAACCTCATCGGAAATCGAGTGGACGAGGCGACGGAGAAGCTTGAGGGGTTCATCAGTCAGGCATTGATGGCGAATGTTGAGGAGGTGCGGATTGTGCATGGATTTGGCACGGGCCGCCTTCAGCGCGGTGTGCACGAATGCCTGCGTTCGCACCCCGACATAAAATCCTTCCGTCTGGGCAAGCATCAGGAGGACCCGGGCGGCGCGGGCGCCACCATCGCCATCCTCAAGTGAGGGTTGTAAGTCGCGCACTGCGAACTCCGCGCATCCTGGACCGTTCGCGTCCCCGCGAACATGGTGGCAGCGGGGACGCGGCGCTCCAATGCCACCCACGAACTCCGCACACCCTGGAGGGCGTGTCGCCCCCGACCGCCGCTCATTGCGAACTCCGCAGACTGCGGCTCAGCGAAAGCCTCGCCCTCCCGGGTCCGACGGGCTTTCGCATCCTCCGCCGGAGCAGTATATTCGCGGCTGTCCCAATCCTCCTGAAAGAATCAGCCCATGAACCTCCACATGAAGCGAATTGCAGCCTGCGTCGCGATTCTCGCAGCCGCCCTCCAACTGCCCGCGTCCGCCGACACGATTCAGATCGGGGAAAAGACCCGTGAGGGACTCTTTCAGGGCTACGCAAAAGGCCGGTTTGTCTTCCATCCCTTCGACGGGAAACCCCTCAAGGCGAAGCAACAGACGGTGGAACGGCTCACACTCGACAAACCGCTACAGGCGAAACTCAAGAGACGCTCCAGCGGCAAGAGCACCGTAATCGAACTGCACGGCTACCGCAAGGGAAAACTGCATTTTGCAGTCGGCGGGAAGAAGCGGGCCGAGCGCATCTCCGGCGTCAGCACCGTGCAGGTCGAAAACAAGATGAGCATGCAGGAGTATATGACCCGCGCCGAGAAGCAACGTGAAGACAAGGACGAAGAGGCCGTGGAAGACTGCGATCCAGCCGCCAAGCTCACCCCGAAGAAAGTCAATATCATCCACTTTCACGATCCCGAGTCTCCATCCAGCGTGCGTCAGGGCGGCTACGCGGCGCGCCTCGCGGAGGACAGTCGTGGGAAGGTGGTTTTCCGCCAGATTCTAGCGCCTCCCGGATCGAATGCCGCAAAGACCAACAAACTTGCCACACTCCCACAATTCTGGTTCTACTCGCGCAAGGGGAAGCTCGTCGCCAAGCTGACCGAGCGTTATACCCCCGAAGACTTCAAGAAGGCGATCAAGAAGTCCTTGCGCAGAAAATAGATAAAACGTGGCCCAACGGAGAAAGGCGCCCGAGCATGAATGTATTGGTTGTCGGAGGCGGAGGACGCGAGCACGCGCTGGCCTGGAAACTTGCCCAGAGTCCCAAGGTGGACACGGTTTTCTGCGCGCCGGGAAACCCCGGCATGAAACAGGCCGAGGCCGTCCCCATCACGGATCTCCATGAACTCGCGGAGTTCGCCAAGGCCCAGAATGTCGAGCTGACCATGGTCGGCCCCGAAGTGCCGCTCTGCGAAGGCATTGTCGGAATCTTTCGCGAGAAGGGGCTACGCGTGGTTGGGCCCGACAAGAATGCCGCTCAGCTCGAGGGCAGCAAATCCTTCGCCAAGGACTTCATGGAACGCCACGGAATCCCCACCGCCGCCTACGGTTTGTTCACGGATAGAGATTCGGCGCTCGCCTACATCCGCGAACAGGGCGCGCCCATCGTCGTCAAGGCGGATGGACTCGCCGCCGGGAAGGGCGTGATCGTCGCACTCTCTCTCCAGGAGGCAGAAGACGCGGTGGAAGAGTGCTTCGACGGACGCTTCGGCGATGCTGGCGCCAAAGTGCTCGTGGAAGAATGCCTCGTCGGCGAAGAGGCCTCCATCCTCGCCCTCACCGATGGCAAGACCGTCCTGCCTCTCGCCTCGTCACAGGATCACAAACGCCTCATGGAAAACGACGGCGGCCCCAACACGGGAGGCATGGGCGCCTATTCGCCCGCACCCGTGGTCACCGAAGAACTCTGGCGCCTCATCGACGAGCAGGTTCTCCAACGCTTTCTCACAGGCTGTCAGGCCGATGGACTGGACTATCATGGCGTCATCTACGCGGGGGTCATGGTGACGGCGGATGGGCTCAAAGTGCTCGAGTTCAACGTGCGTTTTGGCGATCCCGAGACCCAGGCCGTGCTCATGCGCCTCGAGAGTGATCTGGCCGAGGTCCTAGTGGCGACGGCGGACGAAAAACTCGCGGATGTGCAACTTGAATGGTCGGATGAACCCGCAGTATGCGTGGTCATGGCCTCTGGAGGCTACCCGGGAAGCTATGCCAAGGGACACCCGATCTCCGGACTCGATGAAGCCGAGGCGACGGGAGCCGTGGTGTTTCACGCAGGCACCAAGCTGGTGGATGGAGCACTCGTGAACCATGGTGGACGCGTACTTGGCGTCACCGCTAGGGGCACCGATATCCGCGCGGCCGTCGACAATGCCTACAAAGCGGTCGATTGCATCGCCTGGCAGGATGCCTTCTGTCGGCGCGACATCGCCCACCGCGCCTTCGACAGATAGCGCCCACACACAAAAAAAACCATGGCCACGGAGAAGAACCCATGAACCGCGCCTCGCGCCTCGAAGCCACGGTTTCCCACCTCGCCGACACCATCGGGGCACGCCCGCCGGGCAGCGCGGCGGAGCGGCAGGCCGCCGACTTCCTCCTGGCAGAATTCCGCGCACTATTACTCGAAACCTCCCTGGAGTGCTTCGACACGCCATCGCATCTCGCGGACCGGGCGACGCTGACTCTCGACAGCGGCGAGGACATTCCCTGCCTGCCCTGCCAATTCTCTCCCGCAGGGGACGTGCATGGTCCCCTTGTCTTTCTGGGCAGAGACGGCATTCCCCGCAACAACGGCTCCGTGCGCGGCGCCCTGGGTGTGTTCCTGCCGGGCGGATCGATTCCCTCGTCCATCGCGCTGCTCCAGCGCCTGGCTACCGAGGGCCTGGCCGGACTGCTCGTCATCTCCCCCTACATGGACGGCATTCTGACCAAGGCTGTGCGCTTTCCGGAGATCGAGCATCTTCCCGTCGCGGCCGTTTCCTGGCGGATGGGGGAGAAACTTGTCGGACTCGCGGGAACAGGTGCATCCCTGTGCGTGACCCACGTCCTCGAGGAACGCCACGAATCCCAGAATGTGGTGGCCACACTCCCCGGTTCCGGGCCGAACTGGCTCGCCATCTCCGCGCACCACGACACAGCGCCATACGCCCCCGGCGCACTGGACAACGGCAGCGGTTGTGCGGTTCTGCTGGAGCTGGCCCGCGAGCTGCGCGACGCAATGCTGCCCGCAACGCTGCGCTTCATCGCCACAGGCTGCGAAGAGTATGGAAGGAAGGATGGCGTGGGCGCGGGCGCCCAGGCCTACTGGGACGCCCACGCGGACGATCTCGGCACCTGTCTCGGCTGGGTCGAGATCGACGATGTGGGGAATCGTCTCGGCGACCTCCACGTGTTCATCGGTGGGCGCAAACCCTTCGCGGATGCGATCCGCTCTGTGTCCCCGCCGCCCCACACCTGCTTCCCCGGGAAGCCGTCGACGGGTTGCGACCACGGTGCTGCAGAGCAGCGGGGACTGCCCACGGTCTGGTTCAACGATTCCGCGGACGCTCCCCGGCCCCACTACCACTCCCCCGCCGACACCATGGAATTTCTAGATGCCGCGAAGGCTGCCTCCTACGTCCCCCACATCGCTGCAGTGGTGGAAGCGCTCACGCGCATCGACCTGCCAAACCCAATCGTCCGCGAGGGGGATCTTCTACTCAGACAGGCCACATTCGCCGATCTGGAGCCCATTCGCGAGATCACCCGACTGGCCTTCGAGCCCGTCAGCTTCGACCGAATGAAGGAGGAATTCTTCCAGGAGAGACTGGGGGGCAGAGACTGGCACGAGTACAAATGCGGCGGTCTGATCTCGAGTCTGCGGGGACGCATCTACCAGGTGGTCGTGACCGAAGTGGGCGGATGCGTGGTTGGCTATGCCACCTATCTTCTCGACCCGACCCGGGGCATCGCCACCATCGGCAACAATGCCGTGCATCCCGAATCCCAGCGCCGCGGCATCGGCAAACTCCAGCAACGAGAGGTGGAACGCCGCATGCGGGAGGCCGGATACACGAAGTTCCAAGTATCCACCCTCTCCAACGACACTCCCGCCCAGCATGTCTACGAAAAACTCGGCTACCAGCGCGTCGTCGAAACCATCCACTACCTGCGTCGGGACGACTGACCCGTCCGGTCACTCTCCGATGATCTTCACCAGGACGCGCTTCCGGCGCATGCCGTCCAGCTCGTAGTAGAAAATCTGCTCCCACGGGCCAAAATCGAGTTTGCCGTCCGTGATGGCGACCGTCACGCTGCGCCCCATGATCGTGCGCTTCAGATGGGCATCGCCGTTGTCCTCGAATCCATTGTGCCGATACTGACTGTGGGGCTTCTCAGGCGCCAGCTTCTCCAGCCAGTTCTCGAAATCGCGGTGCAGCCCACCCTCGTTGTCATTGATGAACACGGAGGCGGTGATGTGCATGGCATTGCACAGCAGCAACCCCTCGCGGATGCCGGACTCGCGCAGACACTCCTCGATCTCCGGCGTGATGTGGATAATCTGACGCCGCTGCGCCGCCTCGAACCAGAGTTCCTTCCGGTAGTTCTTCATCGTTTCCATCTCCATGTTGAACTTCTGTCGCACGCGGAACGTCCACGCAACATATCCGCCCAGCCAGCCTCAAACAAACAAACGACCCCTTGCAGCCACGTGCGTTCTCCAGTGAAAACACGTCATTTTCGAGTGTTCCCACCTTGACTACGGCAGAACAAATCCTATCTTATAGGCTGTTCCAAGAATTGCTGGACAACAGATCCTGACAGTTCTCGCGAACACGCTGGTAGGGTACCGAAGTGGCCAAACGGGGCAGACTGTAA
>JAGLDW010000485.1 GCA_023145395.1 Lentisphaeria bacterium
ACGGAATGCGCCTTGCGCGGCTCGCGACTACTCGTCGGTGTTCGCGCGTCTGATTTTCAACGCAATGTCGCGGGTGAAGGGTGGGAGGTCCAGGGTCAGCGTCGTCTGTCCCTCCTTGACTTGGAGGGGGCGCGTCTCCCGGACGATGCCTTTGGCGCAGTCCCAGAACTCGATCGTGTAGGCGCCCGGGTTGAGGGCGACGAACTCGAGCGCGACGCCCTTGTGCTCGATCGCCGTGAGGTTCTCCTCATCGGATAGGTAGTACGCTTCGTCGAAGATCCAGGCGTAGTAGCGCAGCCCATCCCGCATTTCGTTGACGGAGAGCTTTTGGTCGGCGATCTGCCGGACGGAGCAGACGAGGCCTCGGCGGTCTTCGTCCCGCGAGAAATTGGCGATGGCGGTGTAGTAGCTGTAGAGATCCTTCTCGTCGGCGAGCGCAAACCACCAGTACATGGGGGAGGAAGGCGCTTCGTAGAAAAATCCCTGCCAGAGGCCAAGATGTGCCTGCTTGATGAGATTGCCCATGCTGTCGGCGTATGGCGACCCTCCAAATTCTGTGATCAGCAGCGGTTTGTGGTGTGCCTTGGCAAAGGCGTCGCCACCGCGCAGCATTGCCAGCAGTCGCGTTGTACCCCCGCTTTGATAATAGGCGTCCGTGGTGAGCAGGTCGAGTTCAGGCAAGTCGGCGATGGCATCGTTGATTTTGTGGTACCCGAGCATCCAGTGCGTGGTGACGAGATGTTTGTGGAGGTCGATCTGCTTCAGGTAGGCGCCCATCTCCTTATGCCAAGCGGCCACGGGAGGTTGCAGGTAGTACTCCATGCTTGTGCCCGTCAGATCGACTTCCGTGAACAATTTCCAGGCCAGGATGTTGGGTGAGTATCCCCAGCGTGCGACGACATAGTCGCAGAGCTGTTTGAAGTGGGCGCGCGCCTGCGGGTTGGTGAAGTAGTCCTCGCAGTTGTCCAAGTAGCCGCCGTTGGCTTTGTTGAAGGGATTGCGACCCCACTCCGTGTCGTACATCATGCCGAACTTGCCATGGTTGTTGAACACGAGGATGAGCTGGATGTCGTTGCGTTCCGCGCACTGGAGAATGTGGTCCAGCATCCAGGCGCGGTATTGGTTGTAGTGCCCGACACCGTGAAAACCAGGGGCGTCGTTGATCCACTCCATCGCGAGCCACCACGAGCACATCCAGACTTCGACGACATTGATGCCCGCCTTCTTGTAGCGTTCGAAGAGGCGGTCGTAGACAGTCAGTCCCTCGTTCTGCCATTTGGAGTAGGGCGCGATGCTCAGGTAGCGGTTGTCGAAGGGCGAGCGCACGTTCATGCCAACTCCCCAGAAATGCGTGCCGTCATCCCAGGCTAGAAGCACTTCGTTCTTTGGATCCCGACGTACGAATCCGCGAAATTTCTCCCGAGCGCTGGCGGCTTGGAAGGTCATCTCGGGCATAGTGATGGTCTTTCCCTCGACATGCGCGCGAATGGTGATGCGGTGCTTGCCGGAATCCAGTGGGCAATAGCGAACCTTGAAGCGGGGTGCCCCCCAGGGGCTCAGAGCCCGGGTCTTGTCGGCCACGTCCGGATCGTGAAGGAATCCTTCGTAGTAGAATCCGCGCACAGAATCCTTCCGGCCAGAGGGGGTGATGATCTCGGCGACGATCTTGACACTGTCGCCTTTGAAGGGATCGCCATAGGGGATGCAGAGCTGAAAATCGAACTCGCAGCGTTCGCCGACGCGTGGCACCCTCGGGGTTCTCTCCAGGTTGCGCACTACGGGTACGCATGGCTTCTCCCCCGCTTTCGCCAGGCGGACGGCTGCCAGGTGGATTGTCCCCTTGAACTCCGTCTTGCTCCCTGTGTCAGGTGCGAAGGCGCAGCCGTATTCGATCAGTCGCCGTCCCGTCAGCTGATGCCATGGACGGCGGTGTCCCACTGGCTCCCAGGCGCGCCCCGCCGCGTCGCCGGACACGGGAATTTTGATCGTGACCAGTTTGCCGCGTTCCTTGGGCAGCGGCAGGCGGATCTGACGCCAGAGATGGTCCCAGTTGGTGGTGAAGATGGTGACCATGGCCTCAGGCGGAAGTCCTTCTGGCAGGAAGAAGTCGAACTGCAGCTCGCGCCAGCCACTCCATGGCACTTCCACTGGGCAGGCGAACTCGCTCTTGGCGGGGAAGTCCACAGGCATCTCGAGCCAGCGAACCCCGTTGCCGGCCGCTTTCGGACCGCCGAGTTTGAGGGGCGCGGTGACGGGCTCTTCGGTCTCCGTCCAAGTGCGGGACACCCACTTGCCAGGGGCTTTCCCGAAGGTGCCGATGACCAGCGTTTTCTCCTCCGCCGCAGAGCCGCGCGTCGCGAGCAGCACAAGCGCAAACGCGAGAAGACGGATCGCTATGGTATCTATCTGTAGGGACACTTTTCTTTTCCTCGCGGGTCTGGGTGCTTACGCGTTGGCCAACGGTCGGCTGCCACTTGGCGAGACGAGGGGGATGATGTCTCGCAGGCTTTGTAGGACGGGAATGTTGCTGGAAGGTTCCGGGGAATGATCTTGTCCAGGCGCATACCAGGCGGCGCGGAGCCCGGCGTTCAGCGCCCCCTCCACATCGTCTGCCCAAGTGTCGCCCACATGCAGGGTTCTCGCGGGCGCTGCTCCGAGGCGTCGCGCAGTTTCGCGGAAAATTTCCGGGAAGGGTTTTTCCAGGCCGACTTCAGCCGAGATGACCACCACATCGAAGGGGGTGACAAGGTCGAGTTCCTGCAGTAGGCTGCGCAGGCGCACATCCCAGTTGCTGAGCAGCGCCACGGGGACATGGGCACTGCGGCAAGCCTCCATCAGTTCCGGCAGTTCGGGGTTCATCCGCCAGCGGGGTGCATGGGCAAAGGCCTCGTACAGACTGCCCACGAACGCCTCCAGCAGGTCGTTGGGAAACGTGTGCGGAGGAAGCACGTCTCGGTTGACTTTGTGCCAGAAGGCGAGCGCATCTGCGTGTGTTCTGCCGTAGACGAGTCCTTGCCAGTCCTGCTTCGTTTTTTCCCACGCGTGCGCGAACCGGTCTCCAAAGTCGTCCCCTGGAAGATCGACTCCGTGCTGTTGGGCTATCTCCCGGTAGACAGCGTCCAGCGACGGTGCCGGGAACAGCAGAGTGTGCCCCACGTCGAGAGTCAGCGCGTTGATCGGCTCGGTTTCGGTCACAGCATGTGTGTCCCTTACTCGGCGCGCTCGGAGGCGCGTCTCTACAGTTCATGTTCTTGAGACAACGGGGGAGGTCCGGCCCGCATTGGCGTTGGTGCTCCAGCCTTTACCAAAGATACAGGGCGAAGGGATTGCGGCAACCGCGCGCGGAACAGATGTCATGCCTCTCGACTTGCACGATTCATGGAGCGCGAACGGCCCGTGAGCCGCGCACTGCGAACTCCGCAAGACAAGAACCACCACGAAGACACGAAGCACACGAAGGGAGGGCGAAGCTCCCGCTGAGCCGCATCTGCGAACTCCGCAGTTCATTGCTTTTCGCTGTTCGCAGGGCACGGCTCAGCGGGCCATTTTTCGTAACCGTTAAGCTGGTGCTTCCAAGTAGGTGCGCTGGGCCCCAGTGCACCCTCTTCCGTTCTGTACACGCACGAAGTTGTCCGCTGGAAGGATCACCGGGGCCCGGCGAACCTACTTTTCCGACCTCACCAAGCACCAGCTTAACGGTTACCATTTTTCCTCCCCGATGTTTTCTGGCTGGTTGACAGGCTTCCCAGGCACGGTAAATTCTGCTTTTGCCTCATATAACGACCAGCTTGAAGAGACACTTCATTCGCTATGCAGACTCTTGTCCCCAAATCCGCGTCCGCTGCACGGCAGCCTCAAACAGAGGTCTTGCTGAGCGTGCGTGGTCTGACCTGCCGCCTGGGTGGATGCGAGGTCTTGCGGGATGTGTCATTCGATGTGTCGGAGGGAGAGTATCTGTCCATCGTCGGTGCGAATGGCGCTGGCAAGAGCACTTTGTTGAAATGCCTGAACCGAATCATTCGAAGCTGGGAGGGCGATATTCAAGTGGGGGGCAGATCGATGCATGGGTGCACGCAGCGCGAAGTGGCCCGATTGTTTGCCTACGTGCCCCAGTTTCGTGGTGGTGAATTGCCCTATCGCGTCGAGGAGTTCGCGATGATGAGCCGGTACTGGCGGCATTCGGCATTCTCGCGTCCGGGGAAGGCCGACCGCGATGTGGTGGCAGCCGCTCTGGAACAGGCGGGGATCGCCGATTTGGCTGGTCGGGTCATGGACACGCTTAGCGGCGGCGAGTGTCAAAAAGTGTTCATCGCGGGCGCTTTGGCGCAGGAGTCGCAGATTTTGCTGTTGGACGAGCCCTCAACGTTTCTGGACCCGCGCTACCAGCACGAGGTCACCGAGCTTCTGCGCAGGCTCAACGCCGACTCGGGAACGACGGTCGTGGCGGTGTCTCACGACTTGAATGCGGCCGCCCTCTGTTCGCATCGGGTGCTGGCGTTGAAGGGCGGACGCATTGTGCGCCACTGCACGCCCGCCGAGGTAATGACCTCCGAGGCGCTGGGCGAGATCTTTGACACAGAGTTTATCTTCGCAGACCATCCCGGCTCCCCCATCCCCGTCGTGGTTCCCGCACCATGAGGAGAACGATGGACCAGATCAACAGCAACAAGGCAAAATGGTTTCTGCCGTCCCTGGTGGCCGTGGGAGCAGTCGTGTTGTGCGCGACCCCGTTCGTGGGCATGTACGACATCTCTCTGACAGACGTTTTTGGCAGTGCTGAATCCGGTGTCGCGGGGCGGATTTTCTGGAACTTGCGGGTTCCGCGGGTTGTGGCTGCCTTTCTTGCGGGTGCGGCGCTGTCTCTTGGGGGCATGTGCTTTCAGTCGTTGTTTCGCAATTCGCTGGCGACTCCCTACACATTGGGTGTGTCCAGTGGTGCGGCGCTGGGCGTTTCGCTGGCGCTGTATGTCGGCGTGAGTGCGGCGCTGGGCGCGGGCGCCTGTGCATTTGCCGGAGCGCTTGTGGCCATCTCGCTCGTCTATGGACTCACCCATGCGCGCGGGGGATCCTCGACGGCGACTATGCTGCTGGCCGGGGTGGCTCTCAGTTTCACATTTTCCAGTCTGCTGCTCTTCATCCACTACATTAGTCGGGTGAGCGACTCGTTTCGGATGATTCGCTGGCTGATGGGAGGGGTCGAGGTGGCGGGAATGAAATCATTGCTTTCGCTGGGCGCCTTCGCATTGGTCGGTGCGGTTGTGGTGTGGTGGCACACTGGCGACCTGAATCTGCTGGCGGTGGGCGAGGAGTTTGCGGCGAGCCGGGGGGCGGACGTGTCGCGTGTCAAGCTGCGGCTCTTTCTCGCGGTCTCACTAATGGTGGCGGGGGTGGTGGCGATCTGTGGGCCGATCGGCTTCGTGGGCATGGTCTGTCCGCACATCTGCCGCTTGGCAGGGGGGAGAAACCACCGGCGGCTGGCCTTCACAGCACCTCTGTTCGGCGGAGTTTTTCTGGTGCTCTGCGACACCTTGGCCCGGACTGTCATCGCGCCCGCCGAGATCCCCGTGGGCGTTGTGACAGCGCTGCTTGGCGGTCCCTTCTTCCTCTGGCTGCTGCTCTCCCGCCGCAGGATTAGCTGACCCTGCTCCGCCGCCGCCGGGTTTATCCCGGTGGAGCGATGATTGAGAAAGAGGGGACGGAAGCCCTCTTCTCAATGTCCTCACTCTTCGTCCTTCTCGGTCATTTTGTGGATCTTGCCGCGCAGCTTGTCCGCGAAGCCCTTGACCGCGCCACCCACGTTGTCCTTGACCTCGTTGAGCTTGGCGGCGAGCACCAGCTTGCGGTGTCCCCCGTCGATGAGCGCCTGTTTGAGTGCGGCATGCTCATCGAATGTGGCGTAGCTCCATGTTCGGACGTCGGCGAACGTGTCCTCGACTCCCGGCTTCAGTTTTGGCAGAACCAGTAGTCCCGCGTCCTTGGTGAAGATGAAATGGCGTCGCTGCAGCCAGTCAGGCGTTGGCTCGGCTCCGGCACTCAGGACGGCGGAGACAAACGCTGGATTCTCACCCCCCATGCAACTCTTCACGAGCAGAGGGGCGTGCCCCGCTTGGTAGAGCGCCTGGCTGACCAGAGGGTTGGCCAGGTAGTCCTGGAGCTTCCAGCCCTGGATATCGACAAAGAGGTTGCTCTTGCCTGTTTCGGCACGTCGGACGACGAGTTTTTCCCCATCCGTCTGGATGACATGGTGCGTCATCGCGTAGTAGATGGAGAAGATCGCACAGGCGCCGATGAAAATTCCCACTGCGAGTGTGGGTCCGCGTCTTGTTGAACGGCGTTCGTCTTTGGCAGTGGTCGTGTCGGTCTTGTTCTCGTCCGTCATGGTTTCGGTCTCCTCTAGGCTACGCTCGGTTGAAACTGCGAACACACATTCGGTTGCGTGCCCCACTGAGTCTTGTGCAACGGACTCTGTTAGCTCCACTCACTTGTTGGTCCAGATATTTGCACGAGAGGTTCGCCTGCCTCGAGCAGTCTCAATGCCTCGGGGAGTGTGCGCCCAAGGATATCTTGAAGTTTCGCATTTGACGTGTTCCCGCAGGTCAGCCAAAGCACCTTCGGAGGCGGACCGTGTTGGGACAGCAAGTGGGGGAAGTCAGCGTCCTTCGTGAGAACCACTGCGCCTGCTTCTCGCGCCGCGTGGAAGATCTCAATGTCCGTGGCGTCACGCAGCCCCAACTCTCGGACAGCAACTGCCACGATGACGAAACGATCTCGAATCCACCTTGCGATGGCCGGAGCCAATTGTGCATCGATCCAGATCGTCATGCGGCAACAATCGGGTGCGCGGCCAATTTGGACACGTATGACAGACATGCCTTCAGATCAGGTTCCTCCAGGTCCGGCATCTCCTCCAGTATCTGACTCCCCGTCAGCCCAGCAGCAAACAGGTCCACCACATCTTGGACGCGGATGCGCATGCCACGCACGCAGGGACGGCCTTCGCACTGCTTTGGATCAACTGTGATTCGTTCAGTCAAGTGTGTCATTATGGTCTCCGGTGGTTACCCCAATAGGATAGCACGCTTCCCGTGGTTCGTCATCCTCTAGCGTGCGTCGTTCCACAAACAACTGAAGCTCAACGATTGAACCACTCTGCAAGATGCAAGGGAAAGTCCCTTTGCTCCGAGCAAGACGGACCAGTTTCCAAAGCGCAGTTGAAATCAGGTTCCGTCGTGGATGCGCTTGAGCTGCGGGTAGGTGTCGAGCAGCGCAGGTGGGACGGGTAGGTTCTGGCCCAGCAATGCGGCTTTGATGCGCAATGCGGCGCTCACGGCCTTCCCCCGGTAGTGGTTGTTGGCGACGATGGTCAGTGTTTTCACGTTCGAGGCGAGAGTGCGGCTGCGCGCCGCCAGTTCCTCGATCTCGTGGTCGGGATAGTCGTAGTTGTAGGTTTCGTACGGGGGCAGGTTGCTCGCGAACCAGGCCTTCCGGTTTCGGCCGTGCAGGCGGAGGTAGGCGTTAGTGCCTCCCATCGGCCCCTGGATGTCGAAGGAGTCGCGGGCGGTGGGGTAGTCGAGATTGGCGACGGTGGCTTTGAGTTCGTGCAGGAAGCGGAGCGCGTCGGGCGCGGCCCACGACACATGCCGCACTTCGACGACGAGAGGGGCGAACGCGCCGAACTCGGCCGCGATCCAGCGCAGGTGCTCCCGCATCGCGGGCGTGTCGACCGTGTCGTAGCGGAACTGCGCCAGGAGACCGCGCAGCATGTCTCCCTCCCGCAGGGGCTCGAAGGCGTTGCGGAATTGCTTTGCGAGCACCGTGTCTCGGCGGAACTCGTGCGTGAACACCTGGTTGAGTTTGGCCGTGAAGAAGAACCCGGGCCGCTCCTCAACCTGTTGGCGCCAGGAGGCGGTGCTCTGTGGGCTGGGCACGCGGTAGAAGGAACTGTTGACTTCCACCATGTCCACATAGGCGCTGATGAACTCGAGTGGCTTGCTGGCATAGCGAGGTCTGCCGACGGGCATGGCGCCGCCGAAGAGATCAGGCTGAACCGGCTGGGGGAGCCGGTAGACCGTGTCTTTCCAGTCCGCGTAGCTCCACCCCGCGACTCCGACGGCGAGCTTGACGCGGTTGAGGGGAGACATTGATGCCTACTCCTTTTGTTCGTTCCATTTGCCGCC
>JAGLDW010000486.1 GCA_023145395.1 Lentisphaeria bacterium
GTGGACTTTGTAGCGCTGGGCTGTGGAGATTTGTGGTTATGTTGCGAAAACCGTGTCCGTGTGAGGAAAAGGCTACTCAAGAGGGTAGTGTTCGCAACATAATCAGACGCGCAACATTACGGACCTACCCAAGGCGCATACGGACAGAAACTTCATGGCATTGGGTCGGGGGCGACACGCCCTCCAGGAGGTGCGGAGTTCGCGAGAGGGATCAGTCGTCTTCGGCGTTTTTGTTCGCCAGTCTCTTCTTGGCCATTCGATTGACTTCAGACCGTGCTTTTGCCTTGGCATAGGCTTTGGGGAAAAAGTCGAACGCGCTTTCCGGCTTGATGGTTTTCCTGGCGACATTCATGGAGCCATGCTCGCCCTTGATCACGATGTGAGTTTCGCTAAACGACTGTAGTTCTCCCTCCATGAGACCGCCGGAATGGAGTCGGAAGCGATAGGTCTTCCCGACACGCGGCTTCGGCGCTTTCTTGTGATACTTCACACAGAGAAGCCGGTAGGTCTCGCGGAGCTTGTCCCTTTCGTCTTTCGACAGTTTCCTCGTAGGCTTCTTCTTCTTTTTCGGCTCTGCCGTGTCATCGTCCGTGGTTGTCCCGGCTTTTCTCTTGCTTTTCTCCTTCGGGTTTGTCGGAGACAGGCGCAGGATGCGTTGAAGATGCCTTTTCTTGGCATCGTCCGGGTTGCGGGGATTGAGCCCCTGGCGTCGCTCGTAGCTGTCTGGCAGCAGATCCCCGTCCGCGTCGGCATAGTAGAAAAGCGCAATGTCGTCCAGCGACCCTGACAATGCGAAAAGAACCGATATCAGTTCCTTGATGCGGAGCTTTGGAAACACCCGCTGGAAATCGTGTTCGAGATCACGCCGAACCGTCACCCATTCCCCGTTGTTGACATCGGATCCCATGCCTATGCGAGCATACATGTCTCGCAAGTTTTCCGGTGGAGAGTCGTCGGCGACGTACTGTAGATAGCGGACCCCAGCATCCGTCTTGAACAGGACATAGACAATACACATTTCGTCCGTGCGCATGCGCCACTGAAGTTTTACAGAACGAATCCGGGTGGATTTTGGGAACTCCATCACGAAGCGATTCTGGCCTGTTTCGCAAAAAAGTTCGAGCACATGATTGCGACCGTTTCCTCGGTCGCGCACGGTCTTCATGGTGCCGCTTCTGATATTGTCGGCGAGGTTGAGCGTGCTCCACTTGGCTTTGTTTTTTCCTTCTGCATCCTCCAGAATTTTGCAGCGATAGTGAAAGGGTTTTGGTTTGAATCCGCGGAGAAGTGGATCCGTGCCTTTGGCGACTTCCTTTCCGTCGCTCATTCCGTCGCCATCGGTGTCGGAGTTGTGCGGATCGGTGTTGTTCTCGAACTCCTCGAGGTTTGTCAACCGATCCTTGTCGGGATCCTGTTTCGCGTCCTTGGGATTCCGCTCGTCCAGTTTGTAGAGACGCTCGAAGGCATCATCCATTCCGTCTCCGTCAAGGTCGGAAAAAGGCGTCTGCGCAATCGTGCGGAACGAGGTCAGGAGAGCGATACAGAGAAGTAGGAAGGCCAAATGAGCCAATCGGGTTCCGTAGCGAGTCACCATCTCCACTTCCTCCAAAAAACGATTCTCGCCACATGTCGGCGGACCACACGCTTTCACTCTTTGCCAGCGAAAGGATCGCCGCGCATAGGGTCAAAATTTGACACCACGACAAGGATGGACACTCGGACACTCTCTCACCTCAAGAAAATCGTGCATCTACCATATCGTCTAGGGAGACCGTATCAATCCACGCATGACGCTTAGTCAAGGCTGATTTGCACGGCAAAGCGGTTTGCGTGGAAGCAGAACCGAGCGCGGCGGTAGATGGCCTCGCGGTTGGCCAGTTCGCCGTCGTCGAGGGTGACAGTCACAGCGTCCTTGGCCTGCGCGCTCCATTCATGGTCGCGAAAACGCACTTTGACGCGGCAGTTGTCGATCACCGTCTCGGCCTGGCGGATTCCGTCGGTCAAGAGGCATGGGATGTCGAATCCCACGGTGTGTGCATCCGCGACCAGCACTTCTCCCGAGATCTCGAGTCTTCCTGGTCTCAGGCAGTATGACTGACTCAGGATAGTGGCTCCGTCGTGGCTGTGGTGGCTCACGCGCCAGCAAACGCGGTCCGGTCTCTGCTCAAGCTCTGCAAACTTGACCTCCAAACTGCCTGTCTGCGTGAGATCGGTCATGTCGTTCCATCCGCCGTCTCCGCATTTCCAGACGGGGCCATAGGCAAGATTCGAGATCGCATCGGGAATGGCTGTGATGAATCGCGGGTGCGCGGCTATGGGCATGGAGCAGCCCAGGGCGGTTGGCACGCCATCCCGGTGCAGCCTGCCGAGACCGGTTGCGTCATATCCGGCTTGGGCGTCCGTGTCCAGCTGCACATGCGTGTCACCACAGGTGGCAAACGTGCGGTGGAATGCCGGGTGAAGGTGGAGCAGGGCGCCATTGGCCGCCGCTGGCTCGCCGCGCGCAAGCGTGGTGTCATCCGCGACCAGATACGTCCGCGCCAGCAAGGAGGCGGCCAGAAGGCTGTAGACGGCATACTCTCCGTAGCCAGTATCCCGTCCATGCTTGGTGCGCGGGTCGAAGAGGTTCTTCAAATTGTGCGGAGGCGTGCATTCTTCTATGAAAGGAGCGATTGCGTCAACGGATCTCCTGGCATGTTCACGGAAGGCCATGGCCAGATTGGTGTCGCCGTTTTCAGCGTATCCATTGGCCTCGAATTCGGCGATGTACGCAGCCATGCATTCGTTGTGGAGAAAGAGGTTCGAGCGTCCGCCATAGGGAGCCCATCCGCACGGCGAAGTCATCATCAGCATGCTGAGAGCACCCCGTCGAAGGAGTTCTTCGTAGGTCTGGCGAAATTTTCCGTCGTATCCATAGTGCATCAATTCGCAGAGGTTCTGGCGCACGCTGAGATCGTAGAGAGAAGGGTCGCCGGGGTCGCGATACAGGCCGTTCGCGGTGAAGTGCTCCAGGCTGCGCCCAAGCATGGTCTCCATCCACGACACGTCCTCCGTCGCACCGGCCAAAGCCCGTAGCCATTCGCCCACGGGAGCGTAGATCTCGTAGTTGGTCAGGCGCGCGCCCGCTCTGACTTTTCCACTGCCTGTGTATGCCTGCTCGGGGCGCAGTTTGGATAGTGCCTCCAGCCAGCGATCCACCCGATCAGGCGCCACAAAGCTTTGCAGCTCAAGAATCCCGACCATCAATTCCTTGCAGGCCAAATCCATCACACCCGGGGGGTACACCATGCCCGGTTCGCAACCCGCGAGAGATGCAATGCGATCCGTTGCAGCATCAACAAGATTTGCAGTGATATCGAGGAGATCTTGGCGCCCCCCGTGGTGCACCAGAATGGCGGCGGGGCAGATGAATCGCAACAGGGTTCCTCCCTGCCAACGATCTCCGCTCTCATACGGGTCAAGCAGCGCGCCGTCCGGGGATATCCAGTGATCTTTTGCCCAGTCGACAATCGTCGCGGCCAAGTCCAGATAGCGTTGACGCGCAAAATGGACGGGTGTGGACTCAGAACGACACAGGCCAGCGACAAGATCCGCCGCCTCTTTTTCAGCATCGAACGGTGGCAACAGTGGTGATGGAATATGCATGTGGTTTCTCTTTCAAATCCCGCGAACTCCGCCCCCCCCCGTCCCATGGAGGGCCGATGTCCACA
>JAGLDW010000487.1 GCA_023145395.1 Lentisphaeria bacterium
CGAACTCCGCAAATCCCGGTCCCATGGAGGGCGAGACTCCCGGCGAGCCGTGCTATTCCTGACCATTCACGTAGACGGCGGTTTCTCCGGGGGCGAGAGTGCAGGTCACGCGCGTTGCGGAGGTGCCTGCCTCGCCCGAGTAGAATTCGCGCCATGGGGTCGGTGAGTCAGGCAGCGTCACGGCGATGGTCTTTTTCTTGCTGGTCTCGTTCATGAGGCAGACGAGAGTGATTTTGGAGTTGTGGATTCCCGTCACTTGTGCTTCCGGACAGCCGGGCATCTCGAAACGTTTTCCGTTGATGAACGTTTTTTCGTAGGTTGCGACCAACCGCGTGGTTTCGGCAATTGCAGTCCAACTGCGTCCATCCATGGGAAGGCGGTCGTAGACGAGCACACCTCCGCTGGCATCGATGGATCGACGCAGGAGACGGGCCTTGGTCATCGGTATCTGGGGAATGATCTCGCTTGTGCGGTAGGGGCGCATGATGGCGCCATAGGTCGCCGGTATTCCCTTGAGAGCTGTGACTGTGTCACGGACCGCAGGCACGGGTCGACCGTAGCCGCAAGCAGCGTGGTCGCAGGCCTGCAGTTGCCCCACATACGCCCAGTTCACGCCGTACTGCTTTGGATTCTCCTCGCTGTGGTAGCCGCTGTAGACACTGAACTTCGTGCCTGGGTTCAGGCGATGGATCGAGTTCTTGAAGCGAAGAAAGATCTGGGCCACACGCCACGCCATGAAGTCCACCCATGCCTCCACGTGCGTCGTCTGTAGATTCTCCCGTGTCACTTTTGCCGTCTGGGGCAGCTTTGCGTGCCGACGGAATGCGGCAAGGCAGTCGTCGCAGTAGCAGGAATGGGGGCCATCCTTGGGTCCAAACTCAAAGTCGTAGTCAAGTGTCGTGGGGCGCAGCTCCTCGAGCTGCTTGCTGATTTGCTTTTCCACGGCGATCCACGAGTCTCCAAGCAGGCGCGAGGTGCAGGCAAGATTGTCGCTGCGTGTGCCGTCAACCGTGACGAGGCGTTCCTCGGGGTTGGCCTCCAGATGCGGTTTCAGGTTGAGCGACCAGGATTTGAAGTTCATGCCCCTGGTGCTGCCGATGCCGTATCTGGCGCCGTTGTCACTTGTCCATGTGTCGCCGGCGACCAAGTCGTTGATTCCCGCGGCCTGCATGGTGCGCAGGAGCGCCTCCTTCATGGGGGACTTGTTTATCGGGCCGAAGAAGGAACCCCAGAGCTGCCAGACCAGCTTCTTTGGCTGTCGGCCGTTGAGCGGGGGCATGAAGCGGACGGGGATGTTCTGGATCGGCTCGAGGGTGGTTCGGTCGCAGGATTCGGTCCAATATTGGAGATTTGTCTCCACTTCTTTCTCCGTGGCGGACTCCGCACGTGCCTGGATGAGCACATGCACAACCGAGAAGATGTAGTGGTTCTTCGGCACGATTGGCATGGATGCCCGAATGCGGAAGAGCTTCAGATCCGCATCGTCAAGCGTGATCTTGCCCTCTGCCTCGCAACTGAATGTCGGTAGCGTCCCCCGCGAACCATAGTAGCTGGTCGCGTCCAGCACATCGATCTGGGGAGGCACGGCAAGCAGTAGAGACCAGTCTGTGAGCTTGTGTTGTTTGAAGCCGTTGACGATAAAGGTCAGGTGCTGGGGAGATTCCCGCGCGACGAACAGGGCGGGGGAGGGCGTTGGCCACGCTCGCGTGTGCTCCCACACCAGGGTGTGGCGGAACAGTGCCCCCTCGGGCTCGGGTGCGTTGAGCGTGACCGCTCCTTCCGAGTCGGGAGCTGCTTCCTCCGTCTCCCAGTTGCTCGTGTCCGCCTTGACCGTCCGCGCTTCCTGGTTTCCAGATGGTGCGCGCTTCCAGCGGACTGGTCCCGGGGGCAGGCCGGGGGCGATCAGTTTGACAGTGGCTGTTCCATTCGCCAGATGCAATCCGATCGTATTGAGACCCTTCTGCAGTGGAATCGTGACCTTGGTGCTGGTGGTTGGCGGTCCGAAGGCACAACGCTCCCCATTGGCGTAGACCTCGAAGGGACCTGTGCTGGCAAGTTCGAGAGTGGCCGAGGTCGAGCGAATCTTCCGAATCACAGTGGGAGCGATGGAAGCCGGTCTGAGGGTGGCCGCGTCCAGCACGGCGTGCCACATTCGGGCCTCACCCTCCAGACTGAGCGTGGTTGCGCACTCCGCAGTCTGGGAGCCCGGAGACCAGACAATGTCCTGGACGTTGATGATTGCTCGCTGATTGGCTTCGATGCGGCTGAGGAGAACCACGCTTGGTTTGTCTGCGCCGGTGACGGACGTCGTGACAGTGCTCGCGTTCTTGCCCAGGCTCAGGGCGCGCGGAGTCCGCATGGTGACTGGCGGTGCCGTGCCACGGAAGACCAGACGCCCAAAACGGACTGGTTCATGGAATCCCCGCCCGGACTCGTTCCAGGAACTCGTCTCCCGACGCGCTCGGGCGATGCGCGCAAATGCCGCGTTCCACGTCTCGCCGTCTTTCGGGCAAGAGACGCCCAATGAGGCAAAGGGAATCCGGATTTCCATCGTCCAGCTGCCATCATGGGTCTGCCCCGCAGCCATGGCGTCCGAATCCCAGGCATGGTCACGGCTGCCCCAGAGATTGTCTCCCGTGCAGCGAGCGTCTTCGATGGTTCCCAAGGCGTTCGCCGTCAGATCGAAGACAGCCGAGAGGTCGCGCTTTGGATCGAGGAGCATCATGCAGGAGTCGTCGCGATAGACCTTGTCATCGTGCTTCTTCACCTTGGCGGAGAACTCGTGGCGTCTTTGCTGAGCTACGGACAGGATAGGCTCGTCACACTCGAAGAGGAGGTAGAGATTGGCATCGTCGTAGCAGCATCGTGTGGTGGTTGCGCTCTCCGCGGGATTCGTGGTTCCGACAAGCATGAAGTTTGCGGCGCCCACCGTCTGTGTCCAACACGCGTCATCGGGCTTGCCATCGAGCGTGGGTGGGGTGGCACAGCGCGGCACTTCCACGAGCGGACTTGCGAAGTCCGAAAACGGTACCCCATCGAGAGCTTCATCGGTGATGTTGGGATCGGTGGCGAGCACGATCTTGTCCATTGCGCTTAGCTCCCTACCCCGTTTGGCAGGCCAATACGCGAGCGCGAAACTGGTGCCGATTTCCCCCGCTGTGTGTGGTCCCAAACGCACCCACTGCCAGCCCGCTGATGGCATCTTTGCCTGGCTGACTGTCTGCACGGTTTCGGGCTCTCGCCTCTGCAGGCGCAGAGTGGCGCCCGGGGCGCATGCCTGGATTCGGACGTATACGGTGACCGGTTGCGATGTTCGAGGAAAGGGCACTCCCATCACGGTGAACACCTGCTTGCTCACGGCGCACTTCGCCGCCTGCCCACCCTCGACAGGAGCGATTAGGTCCGCTCGCGAGATAAAATGTTCGGCGGCGAACGCGATCGGTGGCACTGGAACTTTGGGGCAGGCGG
>JAGLDW010000488.1 GCA_023145395.1 Lentisphaeria bacterium
CTGAGGAGATCCACAGTGAGCGCGGTGTCTCCAGCCGCCAGCGCCTTGGTCAGCGTGAGCGTCTGCCAATTGTCCCCGAGTCGCCCCCTTTTCGTTGCGTAGAGCCAGCCATTGCGGGAGTGCAGGCATAGCCAGGCGGAACCCGTGCCCCGGATGCGGACGCTCACGGTTGCCAATCGGTCGGGAAGAACCTTCTTGAAGACAAGATTGACGCCCTCGAGCTTGCGTTTGCCCGGAAGGACGACCCGAAGCACATGGTTCGCGGGCACTGCGCGGTCCGCAATTCGTTCCATCGTGGCCTGTGGAGCATCACGGTGGTACGGCTTGGCGCCCATCGTGCCTTTCTCGAAGGTCTCGAGGATCTCTCCCGCCTGGCAGGCGAGCATCGCCATAGACGACACAATTCCAATACAACAGATACGGGTCATTGCTTGTCTCCTTCTCAGCGAAGTGGCTGCGGTGCGGCGAAATCTTCGCTCATCGTGTCGGGAAGCTGACAGACGCGGTCTCCAGCCCGGTTGCTGAAGTAGAGCCGGGACTCGGAGAACTGAAAGGGGTTGCCATCGGCCCAGAATGCATAGAAATCAGGGTGTGCGTTGACCGGGCGGCGTGCGTAGGCATGGTTGAGCGGACTGTTGCGGGTGATGTCCCGCTTTTTGCTCCAGGTCCGCCCGTGATCGGTACTGACCCAGAGTGCCATTTCCCCGCCGGTGCCGTGAACTTGCGGACCGGGTTCGGTGGGGGCGATGATGCGCCACTGGCCTTCGGGTTCGATGTAGAGCGAGCCCATGTCGTAATTGTGCGTCGAGGTTGTGACAACGCGAAAGTCCCAGCGATCGCCAAGCCAATGGCAGAGAGTCCATTCCCGGGGGTTGCCACTCGGTCCCGCCTTGTGGTCGGCGGAGGTGACGACCAGGATCACCGGATTGTCTTCAGCGTCGAAGTTGATGTCCTTCATGTAGACCAGACGCCCCTCCGCCTCGAAATCCCGGATCAGCGCCGGGCAGTGCTTGTCTGTCATGGGTGTTTCGACCACCTCTCCGCCGATCGTGCGCCATGTGTCGCCCATGTCGTCGGTTTCGACAAAGTAGAGATTGGTGCGCAGGTCGGGTTTTCCCTCGGGGTGCATGTTGAAGGCCGTGATGACGCGGTTTCCGCGACGGCGGCTGGTCTGGTAGTGTCCTTCTATCCCGGCGAGTTTGCGGTCCGGCGTCCAGCAACGTCCATCGGGACTGCTGTTCCAGTACAGTTCTCGCACTCCCGTGTACTTGGTGAACAAGTGCAAAAATCCCTTGCCTTCGATCCACCAGGGCTGGGGGTATGTGATCTCTTCTTCTGTCACCTGTTCGAACGCATCGACGCTGAATGGCTCGACACTGCGATACTTGTATCCGGGGCGTTTCCTGCCACGACCGCTGACAAACACCCAGATGTGCCCGTGCTCGTCGATGCAGATGCTGGGGTTGTCGTGAGGATCATCCACCCCGCCTTTGTCATGGACGATCGTGGGGCGTGGGACAACATTTCGGTCATGATCGTAGTACGAGACCATGGCCAGCAGGTGGCGCTGGTTGTCTCTGCACCCTCCGTAGACAAAGAATGTCTTGTTGACCTC
>JAGLDW010000489.1 GCA_023145395.1 Lentisphaeria bacterium
TCCTATTCTACTCCTACGTCAGCAAGTCCATGTGGTGGCGCCTGCCACGACCCATCGTGCGCAATTTTGCAGCGGATCTGAAGCATCTGCACTCCCTCGGCATCCGCCGCTACTACTGCCAGAGCCGACTCAGCGACTGGGTCACGGATGGTCCGCTGTACTACGTTCTCGCCCAGCTCATGTGGGATCCCAGCCTGGATCCCGAAGCTCTCGCCGCCGACTGGATCACACACATGTTTGGCGAAGCCGCGCCCGCCATGGCGAAGTTCTACGCCGACGTGGAGGCGTCCGTCAAATCCACTGGCCAGTCCTATTCGGACAACCCGCCGAGGCATGTCCCCGGACTCTACGACCCAAAACTCCTGCAGAGCGCTATGCGCCGACTGGACGAGGCGCTTGCCTTGGCCAAGACCCCGGAGACGGAACAGAGAGTCCGCGAAGTCCGCAAGATATTCCGCTACGGGTGCCTGGTCATCAGCGGGCTCGAGAACATCCACGCCTACACGGCGAATGCGGATCCGGAAGCTGCCACCGCAGGAAGACGGGACATCGACCAGGCACTCAAGATCTACAACCGCGGAGAGGTGCGGAAGTTCCGGGCGCAGTTGCGTTTCACCGAAGCGATGGGAGTCGTCGCAAAGGGCTGGAGCGACATCCAGAAGAAGGGCGGCAAGAAATGCTGGAACACCGATGAGACAGGCGTGGGCGACAACCGGGCCGGGTGGGCCACATTCCTCCTGAGAATGCCTCGCGACAACAAGGGCGCGCTGGTGCGCATGCTCGTCTGGGGCGAGTCGGAACTGCCGACCATCACCATCAACACGGGGGGACAGGGAAAATCCTACGCCGACAAGGGGATCTGGACTCCCGTCGCTCCGCGCGCTCCCCTCGACGGGAATCCCGCCTGGCAATGGCTCGAGTTCGACATCCCCCGGGGCACCCTTGCCCCCGGCGACGCGCCCGCGACTCTAGTCGGAATGGGAGGATCAGACTCGCAAATTTGGGTCGCCAAGATCGAGATCCAACCACTGGACAAGTAGTCCGTGGGCGGCGCGTGGGGCGCGCCAATGCCATGAAGTTTCTATCCGATGCCGCCTTGGGTAGGTGCGTAATGTTGCGAAAACCGTGTCCGTGTGAGGAAAAGGCTACTCAAGAGGGTAGTGTTCGCAACACAATCAGCCGCGCAACATAAGGTGCGCCGGGCCCCAGTGGACCCTGGGTGCAATGGGGCCTTGCACCTACTTTCTCCGCTTTCCGAACACGCCACACGAGAAACTTCATGGCATTGGCAGCGCCCCGCAATCCCTCTCGCGACTAGAGTTCGGAGATCGCCTTCTCCAACCGTTCCAGCGCCTCCACCGCGTCGGCTTCGTGCACGCTGAAATTGACGTAGGAGACATTGTAGAGCACCACGCGGTTGCGGAAAGCCGCCCGCATGAACCGGCTCACCAAGTCCGTCGGGGCATCCGACCCAGCCGTGAGTTGCGGACAAGGCCAGGGGCCCTTGAATTCGAGAGGCACGCCGTGCTCGCGGAACATCCCGTTGAGAGAGCCCCACATACGCTCGCCCATGGACCACAGATGCCCGACCACATTCTCCTCACAGTACACATCGATCACCGTCTTCGCCGCCGCCAGGGAGAGGGCCTCTCCCCCGTATGTCGAGGAGATGCAGACACTGCCCCCTCGGTCGCACAGTCCCATCACATCGGCACGTCCGCAGTAGACGGACAGCGGCATGCCATTGGCCACGCCCTTTGCGAACACCGCAAGATCGGGAGTCACGCCGAAATACTCCTGCACCCCAGCGATCGCAATCCGGAACCCCGTCACGATCTCGTCATAGATGAGCAGTGTCCCATGCTTCCGCGTCAGTTCACGCAGCGCGGGATAGAATGTCTCCCCCGCAGCCATGCCGGCGTAGGACGCGGACACCGCGACAGCCGCGATCTGATCCGGCAGCGCCTCGAACAGCGCCTCGAGAGCGGCAATGTCATTCCAGCCACAACCATGATGTAGCCGCGCCAAGCCAGCAGGCACCCCCGGAGGTGCATTCACCGCCGTCTCGCCGGGACGAAACACGCCACCGGCCGCCACGCTGTTGATCCAACCATTGTAGCCGATCTGCACGATATGCTCGCGACCCGTGAACGCGCGCGCCAGGCGGAAACAGGCTGCATTCGCCTCGCCACCCGTCTTCAGAAAACGCGCGCGTTCGGCGCAGGGAATCACCTCGCAAATACGCTCGGCCACCTCGGCTTCGAGTCGATGCGGATGGCTGTAGACAATACCGCGCCCAAGCTGCTCGCGGAGCGCCTCGTCCACTGCGGGGAAACAATGTCCGAGTGTGATGGGGCCAAGTCCGTTGCGAAAGTCGATGAATTCACGACCGTCCACGTCCCATACCCGACAGCCCTTCGCACGCTCGACAATGGCCGGCTCTTCAGGCAGAAAATTTACAGCCTTGGAGTTGGTGCTCGACCCATACGGCAGCACACTTTCGATTCTTTTTACCCAGGCTTCACACTGTGGGGCGCTCATTCGACATCTCCTT
>JAGLDW010000049.1 GCA_023145395.1 Lentisphaeria bacterium
GCGATCCCAGATCGAGAAAGGATGGTCTGCGGCCCGGGTTTGGCTGTACCCGAATGATGGCAAGTTCGCCATTGCCTCCAGCGACACGATCCGCCCTCCTTCTGCGCCGCGTCCTCCGCGAGAGACGATCATGGTTTTCGTGCTGCCGTACAGGAAGCGATGTCCGTTCTGCACAAACGAGACTGTGGTGTTGCGATTGTCGCACGGCTTGCCCCCGCCCACCGAGATCCCGTCCAATAGCAGAAACTGGTCGTTGCGGTCAAAACCCGATCGCATGCTGAGTTTGTCCACCCCTTTTTCGAATGGGAATCCCTTGCCGTAGTACTCCCAGCACCAGCGCGTCAGCGGAGACCGGAAGACCCCGATCATCTTCTCCAGCGGTTCCGGCTCGAGCCCGGTCGCCCAGGCCTGCCCATGCAGGAATCCGTAGGGCGTCGGGAACTTCTTCGCGGCCAGTTCCGTTTCCTTCCGGCGGGGGAGTGTCGCCAGAATGCCCGGATCGCCGAGCATGCCGGCGCAGGTGCGTAGCACCGTGTCCAAGGACCCGCCATACGTGCTCATGTAGCCGCGATTGTCGGAATACATCACCAGCAGTTCGGCGTAATGCCGCAAGGCGCCGCTGTCGACAAAACGCCGGTCGCGCAGGAGTTGCGAGGCAATGAGCGGGCACTCGAGGTAGGTATGCATGTTCCCCTCGTCGCGCCAACCCTTCGAACTCGTCATGGATCGGTCGAAGTAGGTGCGGACCGCTTTCAGATTCTCGCTCCACTCTTCAGATGGCCAGTATTTATTGAAATAGCGACTGTGCGTGAGTGTGCAGTTGGCGTGCATCGCGGTGTGTCGATCCAGAATCTCCTTGCTCTGCCGGTACTTCTCGGCAATGCTCAATAGCTTCGCCCGCCCCGCCGTGCCGTCGCCGCTTCGCGCGGATTTCAGTAGTTTGCCGACAATGGCAAGCCGGTCCTGGTCGGAAAAGATGGGACTCTCCTCAATCAGATCCCAGATGATGGGATGCATATGCGCGTAGTAGTGGTAGCACTTGCCCAGGATGTCCGTGTTCAGCGCCAGCTCGCGAAAACGCCGCGCCGCAGCCTCGTCGCCGTTGTAGTAGTAGCGCAGACCCGCCAGACTCGCGTCTGTGAAGCCGAGCGGACACTCGTGCACGTTCTTGTGCTTGAGGGTCTCGTGAAAGATGCGGAGTCGCGGATCGGTCCATTCGCCTTTTGGGGGGAGCTTGTGGCCCTCCCCCAGCTTGATTTTCATCAGGCGTCCGACCTTGAGCGGATCGGACCCCCGCAACGTCCTGCACAACGCTTCCGCCGCAGCTGAAACCCCGGCATCGTCACTTCCGCCTAGAAGAATCACGTTGCCCCCATTGCCATAGGGATTGTGCAATGTGCGCAGGACATGCCCGCCCGCCCCGGGATACCAAAGATCCAGGATCGTGTACCATTCCCAATACAAGGTCTCGACAAACTGGCTCGTCACGAGATTGCCGAGCACGATTGCGTTGCGCGTCGCCAGCAGTTTTTCGGGCTCGATTCCAGCCGCGTCGATGATCTCGACTTCGACCTTTGCCAGCACCCGGATGCGGTCCCGGACCTGGGCTGCGATCTCCGCATAGGCCGGTCGACGCGAGCTCGACACGATCACAACGCGAGCGGTGCCACCACTCGCCAGCGTCGTTTCGAGACACAGGGGCTTCATGGCGAGAATGCCATCCGCAGCAACCGGCGCGGCAGCCGGCGCGGACGTTGCGGAGTTCGCAAACGGTTCGACGCGTAGGTTGGAGACACGCGCGCCATCCGATGCCGTGATCACCAACTGACCCGCGTCCCCGCCTGGGGAAACGACCTCAACGGCTCCCACCGTCGTGCGGCCGGGCAACGCGGCAACCCG
>JAGLDW010000490.1 GCA_023145395.1 Lentisphaeria bacterium
AAAAACAAAAAAAAGACGGGTGCTCTGTGCAACCAGAGGGTGCCAGCGCCGTCAAAACAGCAGACGGAATCACTTACCAACAACGAACGACATGACGGACGATGCAGAAAGGACACTGGGATATGGAGACGCTGACGATCATCGGAACAGGACCTGCGGGACTCACAGCCGCACTCTACGCCGCGCGAGCCGGACTCGCGCCCCTCGTTCTCGCGGGAACCATGCCCGGAGGACAACTCACGCAGACCACGGAAGTTGAGAACTACCCCGGTTTCCCAGAGGGGATTCTCGGTTTCGACCTGATGATGTCGTTCCAGAAACAGGCGGAACGCTTCGGCACAAAGCTGAAGAACGCAGTAGTGACAGGCGTCGAACTCACACCCGGAGGCCCTCAGAAACTGCTTCTGGACGGTGAGGAGCCCATCCTCACCGAGGCGTTGATCATCGCCACTGGTGCGCGGCCGCGCTGGCTTGGACTTCCCTCGGAGGACGCCCTCAAGAACAAGGGAGTGTCCGCATGCGCCACTTGCGACGGCGCCTTCTTCCGCGATGTGCCCATCGCCGTGGTCGGCGGAGGCGACACTGCGCTCGAGGAAGCGCTTTTCCTCACCCGCTTCGGCTCCAAGGTCACCGTCATCCACCGGCGCGACGAACTGCGCGCCTCCAAGATCATGCAGAAACGCGCCATGGAGAACGAGAAGCTCGAGTTCGCCTGGAACTCCGTGGTGGAGGAGATTCTCGACGTCAAGCAGGACAAGGTTACGGGCGTCGTGCTCAAGGACACGGTCACAGGCGAGACCTCCGTGCTCGACTGCGAAGCGGTTTTCATGACCATCGGGCACATTCCCAACACGGAGCCCTTCGAGGGCGCGATCGAGATGGAACACGGCTACATCACCCTGGCCGATCCATCCCGCAGCACGACCAACGTGGAGGGAGTGTTTGTGGCAGGAGACTGTGCCGACCACACCTACCGGCAGGCGATCACTGCCGCCGGCATGGGCTGCCGGGCCGCCATCGACGCGGAACGCTGGCTCGCCGCCAAGTAGACAACCACGCCCAAAGGACGTAGCATCCCCTTGCTACGCCACCGCCGGGTCTATCCCGGTGGAGCGATGATGGGGGGGGAGACTTACGGGTGCCGCCACCCCCATCATCGCTCCACTGCCACAAGGGCAGTGGTGGCGTGCCCGAGTAAAGAATCCGCGCACCAACACACCAGCATTGGCAAGCGCGTGGTGCGAAGCTATGGTTTCGCCTTGTCCATTTTCCATGCACTAGGCTCGCCCTGACCACATCGGACCGGGGACGCGCGCAGTCTCAGCAGATAGGTGAACCATGCGTCTCTCACAACTCATCGGCCAGCGGATCAAGGAAGCGCCCCGCGACGCGCAGACCGCCAGCCATATTTTTCTCATTCGTGGTGGCTACTGCCGTCCTGTCTCCGCAGGCATCTACTCGCTTCTGCCTCTTGGCAAGCGCCTTGTCGCGAAGGTCGAGGGGATCATTCGTGAAGAGATGAACCGCATTGATGGACAAGAGGCGCTCATGCCCGTCGTCCTGCCCGCCGAGCTCTGGCAGGAGAGTGGACGCTTCGAGACGGTCGGCGGCGAACTGCTACGCTTCAAGGACCGAAATGGCAAGGACATGCTCCTCGCCATGACGCACGAGGAGGCAGTCGTCCACCTTGCCCGCACGGAACTGAACTCCTACAAGCAGCTCCCCGCCATGATGTATCAGATTCAGACCAAATATCGCGACGAGGCACGGCCGCGCGCCGGACTCATCCGGGTGCGGGAGTTCACCATGAAGGACGGCTACAGCTTCCACGCCACCCAGGAATGCCTGGAAGCCTACTACGAGCGCGCCCACGAGGCCTACGAACGCATCTTCAAGCGCGTGGGTATGGCCGACTGCATCAGCATCGAATCCGATCCCGGCATGATGGGTGGCAAGGTCAGCCACGAGTTCATGGCGCTGGCCGAGTGCGGCGAGGACACGATCTTCGTCTCGCCCGACGGCAGCAGCTATAAATCCAACCGCGAGTGCGCGGTCTCCAACCCCGCCTACGTCAAAGACGCGCCTCTGGAGCAGGAGAAGGTCCACACGCCCGACACCAAGAGCATTGAGGACGTGGCGGCATTCCTGAGCATGGAGCCCTCCCAGGCTGGCAAGGCGGTCTTCTACCGCGACATGGATGGGAATCTGGTCTTTGTCTGCATCCGTGGCGACATCGAGGTCAACGAGGCCAAACTGCGCAAGATCGTCCAGAGCGCCGAACTCATCTTCGCCAGCGATGCGGAGATCGAGGCTGCTGGCGCGGTGGCTGGCTACGCCTCCATCCTAGGCATCGACTGCGACAAGGTGCGCGTGGTCGTCGATCGTTCCTTCGCCGAGTCCAGCAACTTGGTTGTGGGTGCCAACGAAGCCGACTACCACGTCAAGAACTTCAACTACGAGCGGGACATCGACGAAGAGTCGCGCGACAAAATCACCGTCGCGGACATCGCCACGGTCCGCGATGGCGATCCCTGTCCACGCACGGGCGAGCCCCTGCGCATGCTCCGCGGCATCGAAGTCGGAAACATCTTCCAGCTTGGCACCAAGTACACCGAAGCCATGCACTGCACGTTCCTGAACTCGAACGGCAAGGCCGTGCCCATGATCATGGGCTGCTACGGCATCGGCGTGGGACGCACGGTCGCGGCTGTGCTCGAGCAGTCGCACGACGACTACGGCCCCATCTGGCCCATGTCCATCGCACCCTACCAAGTCCACATCTGCGCCCTCAACATCAAGAAGGGGGACGTGCGGGAGGTCTCGGAGAAACTCTATGCGGAGCTGATCGAGCGCGGGGTGGAGGTCCTCTTTGACGATCGCGGCGAGAAGGCTGGCTTCATGTTCAACGACGCCGACCTGATCGGCATCCCGCTCCGCCTCATCGTCTCCCCCAAGACCCTGGAAGAGGGCAAAGTCGAGTTCAAGCGCCGCGACAGCCGCGACAGGGAACTGATCGACCTCTCCGCCGCCGCCGACCTCGTCGTCGAGCAGATCGCCGTCGAACTCCAGCGCTGGCAGCCCTAGCGAACAGCGCATTGTCCAGCTCCTATGGAGGGCGAGGCTCCCGACGAGCCGGTCCC
>JAGLDW010000491.1 GCA_023145395.1 Lentisphaeria bacterium
GCTGGGCTGTGGAGATTTGTGGTTATGTTGCGAAAACCGTGTCCGTGTGAGGAAAAGGCTACTCAAGAGGGTAGTGTTCGCAACATAATCAGCCGCGCAACATAAGGTCCGCTGGGCCCTAGCGCACCCTGTCTTCCGGATACGCTGGTGCACCGGGGCCCGGCGCACCTACTTGCCTAGCGGGATTCGCAGAATCGAAATCTACCGGTTCCAATACCAATTGGCGGATAGGGCCGCACCACAGGTCATCCACTTGACGTGCCCATCGGTGAAGCTGAAGTTGTTGCCACGGTTGTGTCGACCGCAGAGCCATGGTGTTTTATTCCCCTCAACATAGAGATAGTTTGAGTAGAGTGCATTGGAAAACCCAGGCAGGCCTTCCCCAGCCGAGATCTCGTAACTATCGCCCATCATAATCAGGCTTGAAGGACTCTCTATCCGTGCAAGAGCCAGACCGTCGTAGATCGGGTTCCCAAGGCCAGCCCGGCCAGGGCGCCCAGTTTGATAGCCTACGCCACGCCAGTTGCAGCCGTACGCGGGGAACAAATCTGGTTCGGATGTGCAGCGGGCCACCTCGCGCATGATGCCGTATCCCTCCAATACCTGATACCACGCCAAATAACCATTCTGATACACCAGCGCTCCACCAAGTTTCTCGTCGTTGTCGTCAGCGTACATGAGCCAGGCCAGCTGGATCTGCTTGAGATTGCCGGTGCAGTTGATGGCTCTGGCCTTCTCGCGGGCTTTGCTCAGCGCAGGCAGCAGCATGGCGGCCAAGATGGCGATGATGGCGATTACCACCAACAACTCGATGAGGGTGAATCTGCGGCGGGAGGACATCGTGGTTGTCATTGGCGGCTCCGTGTTTCATTCAACTTCTGGTTCCGGAGCCTCAGACCGATCTGTGCCGCAAAGGCTCCCTGCATAGCGCGATACAACTCAGTATACTATCACACCGGCTCCGCCACAAGTCCGACCGAGCCTGTGACCCCGGCTTCGTAGACCTCGACATCACTCTCCCAAGCACGTCCGGCGGCGGTCAGATCGCTGCCGATACAGTGCACTCGTGCGTTCGGCGGCGACTGTTCCATCTGTAGAAACGTCGTGGTGCCAGACGCCGCGCGCGAACCGGTCACACAGACTCCATCGACATCCCGACAGCGCAGAGCCGCGCCCGCATCGAGCTGAGGCTGTCTCAGATCCAGTCCGGTGAGTGTCAGTTCCGAGACATGCTCGAACACGAGGCCGTCTCGCCAGACTGCGCTGAGGTCATCCGCCCAGCGCACCCGAAATCCACGGATCGACACGTCGTCCAGATGTGTCCCATAGACGGCGCAGGGCAGCGCGGGTCGCCCCTCGGTCCCGGGATGTCCGGCGATGGGGTAGGGATAGGGCACCGCGTCGACCAGCACGCAGTTTTCCGCGCCGCCGCTGAGGAGCAAATCCCAGTCATGCAGGCGAATCCGCTGAATCGGCAGTCCCGGGTTTCCCCCGACATAGAAGCCAGCCTGCGCGCGGACGCGAAAAGCCGAGAAAGTCACATCTCGAATCCCGGCCGCCTCGGACGCCCCCGCCCCCACGATCACCTGCAGCGGCAGGATCACATCCATCGTGAACTGCGAGAAATGGATATTCTCGATGCTGGTACCGACCGGAACGCGGTCCGAGTAGCGGCAGACCATGTTGATACCGGTCCGAGAATCCGTGATGACGATGTTGCTGAAGCTGCAATTGCGGATCAGTCCATCGCCCACACCGACCCGGATTGCGTTGCAGGGAGAACTGAGAACACAGTTCGTGACAACCACATTCTCGCATGGTTTCTGCCGTCCCAGCACCTTGGTGTTCCCACGTAGCGTGATCGAGTCGTCACCGGAACGAACGATGCAGTCGCTCACGGTCACATTGGCGCAGCAGTCGATGTCGATCCCGTCGCCGTTGGCCGTCTGCGGGGGATTGACAATCCGCACGCCGCGAATCTGCACGTCGTCGCAACCAAGCAGAAACAGAGTCCAGTAGGGTGCGTTCAGCAACGACACGTCGCGCACCGCGACCTGTCGGCAGCGGCAGAAGAACACCATCTGACCTGGTCGCCAGTCCTTGATCGGGAAGTTGCCAGGGCCGGACCAGTCAGGCGGCAATGGCTCGAAGAACTGGCTCGAGCCGCCGTCGATCGTCCCCTGCCCGGTGATGGCGACATTCTCCGCGCAATACGCGATCACCAGGTGAGCGCCCGACACCCGTTCGGAGGAGAATGTCGGGTTTTCCGGGAACACGTCGTCCGCGTTGTAGTCGTCGGGATTCGGGCTCCCACGCAGTGTCGCACCCGCGCGAAGATGCAGTTCCATGTTTGATTTCAGATTGATCGTGCCAGTCAGATACGTCCCGGCAGGCACAAGAACCATGCCTCCCCCAGACTCGGCGCAGGAGTCGATGGCAGACTGTAGAGCGGAGGTGTCCATCGTGACGCCATCGCCTGCCGCACCGTGATCACAAACGTTGACTGTGCCCGTGTCTGTCATGCTCTCTGTTTCCTTGGTGACGTTCCCACGCAATACTATTGTACTCAGTATGTTACCATGTCCTAGAGTTCAT
>JAGLDW010000492.1 GCA_023145395.1 Lentisphaeria bacterium
GTCTCGCCCTCCATGGGTCGCGCCGTCACTCGGGTTTCACCAGCAGGATCTGGGTGGAGCCAATGACCTTGCCCAGCCACGTGTCCTGACCAGCGAAGTATTGGCGGATGGCGACGACAACTGTGGAATGCGTGCAGGCGGCGTCCGTCAGCGCCGTTCCCTCCGGCGAGTATCGGATTGTGATCTGGTCGTCGGCGATGGGCACCAGCAGAATGCGGGGGGTTGCATTCGGGCTGGGTTCGCCGCCGTCGGCAGACAAGGTGCCGTAGGGAACGCAGACAGCCACGCGCACTCCTTCCGCCACCGATTTGCCGAGGGAGTTCACGAAGCCCGAGGCCGTCACTGTGGCCTCGCTGCCGGTTGCATCTACAATGGCTGAGGCAGGTGCCGTCTCGATCGAGCGCACCGCCACCGGCGCGGTCGTCGGCACGGTCTGATCGGGAACGGTCAGACGAAGAATCGTGTGCACGACGCGCTCGGAGGCGGGTCCGGTGATGGCTGGCTCCAGCCGCGTTTCGACAACGAGATCCATCTGTGGCAGCACGTCCAGCCCCACGCGATCCTCCACCACCAAAGTGCCTCCATCCTCCTCGGCCAACACACGCAGTTCGTAGTTTCCTCCGGCCAGACCGCCTGCGGCAAGCGTGGGCAACACCACCCGCTGACTGGTGCACGCACTCGCAAGCGCCACTGTCTGCGAGGCGGATGTCCGGATCTCGGTGCCATCCGAATCATGCAGTGACCAATGGATGGACCACTGCGCGTCCACATTGGAGCGGTTCTGCAGTTCTGCGGAGATCGCAACCGATGTTTCCACACCTGCCTGCACGACCGTCAGGCTGGGACGTACACGGAGAGTGTCCAAGCTGACGCCAGCGGCGACTTCGAAGGTGCAGGCGACCGCGTCCAGCAGCGTCCCCGAGTCGCGATCGGAAAGCGTGACTTCGGCAGCATACTCGCCAGGTGTCCGGTTGCGCGCGTGCCAGACGTACCTCCCGGGAGCCTGCAGTGGGACGGGACCAGGTGCCGCGCTTCCGTCCGGCGCAGTGACCACGAACGAAATTTGCGGATCGACATAGGCGGAGGTGACCAGCAGACACACGTCTTCGAAGGGACCTGCCGGGAGGTCGGTCAGAAGGGCACCTTCGAGCTTCCTCGCATGGACCGCGCTGGCCGCGCCCACCACCTCGACTTGCTGTGTCGCCTGATTGTCCGACTCGTCCGATTCGGGCACCTCCGCATCCGTGTCGATCTCGAAGGTCAAGATGTGCGTGCCGGCGGCAGGACACCATGGGAACGTGTGTGTCACATAGCCTCCCGCCGCAATCGCCTGTCCGTTCACTGTTCCCACAGGGGTGCCATCGCAGGTCACGGTGAGGCGTGCGCCGCCGGCTTCCGTCCCGCCGGCATTGTACACGGGCACGCAGAGCCGGACCGTGGGCCCTTGGGTGAGAAAGATCGTCGTCTCCGCCGCACGTCCGTCGTAGGTGATATCCGCTGCCGGGATGATCAGATTCGGCAAACCTGCCAGATCCCCCGAAGGCAGACCAGACACCGATAGCTCCCGGAGGGCCAAGTTGTTCCCCAAGGTCGTTTCGCGGATTTCATTCGCGGGGTCCACGTGGACCGCGATGCGCGGACGACTCGTCAAGCTCTCGCCCACGGTGTATGAACTCTCCACAATGGACACGCCAAGCGGAGACAGACCACCACACGCCACTGTGGCGAACGACGGGGTGCCCGCGTGCGGATCCCCCGCATGGAAACGAACCGAGAAGGCTGACGACGCGGCATTGCCCAAATTGAACACGGCTGCTCGCACCTGAACCGTGTCCCCTGGCATGGGACGAGACGGTTGAAACGAAATGGAGCTTGTGGTGACAGCTAGGTCGGGCAGTGGAGGCAACTCGGGAAGAGCCACGGCCTGTAGGGCAAGCAGTACCGTGGCAGTTGTGTAGACACCAGAGTCCAGCCCTCCGGGCTCCCTCCAGGAACCGTCCGCATGCTGCACCGCGAGCAAAACATTGCGCGTGTCGGCGTAGATTCCCGGCGGATCCATCAGAACCAGCGCCCGGTATGCCTCCGCCGTCGCACTGGGAGAGATGCCACTGCGCGCTCCGGGGGCAGGCAAAAACGTGCCATCCACCTGGCGGGCGGCGCGCAAATGGGCCGCCGCCAACGAGACGGCGGATTCCTGCGGCGTGTCGATAACGCCTCGCCGCCAAGCGAGAACCAGGCATCGCACGATGCGAGCAGTCAACGGTAGAACGAGCGGGTCCATCTCCTCCGTCAGGCGCCAACACCCATTGTCACGCTGTGTGTCGGCGAAGTACTTGGCGGAGGCTTCCAGCGCTTTCTGTGTGTTGGCGTCCCCATTCTCCAACAAGGTCTCCATCGCCAGAACCGTATCGAGAGGATTGCTCGTGCGTCCCTCGGCGGCACCCCAGCCCCCGTCCACATTCTGGGTGGTGCCAAGCCAGGAAAGATCATCCGACTCCAGTGCCATATGAAGCAGAACGCGTTTGCTCAGGACGGGCTCGTCTTCGTCCATGGACAGCACGAGAACCGCACGTGCCCGCATGGCGGCTTCCGTCGATTCGGTGTTTTTTGCAGCCTGCAGCACCCGGATCAAGCGCAACATTCGGCCAGGCACACATTCGGTGCCCCACAGCCCGTTGGCACCGCGCGCAGCAACCAGAAATCCTGCCGCCCTGTCGGTCGCGTCGTCTCCGGCCTGGGCACCGGGGGAAAGCAACAGCGTCCACACGCAGACCGTGGCGAACACACGCCAGAATCTGCTGAAGTCTCCCCTCCACAAGCCATCGCACACTGTCAAGGCCACACCTCTCTCAAGCCAAATGGCGGAACTCCGGAATGATGAAAGGAAGAGATTGAACGCTAAACTTCGAATACTGAACTTCGAACGCCGAAATCGCAGAAGAAATGAAAGCAGGGATCCAGGGCATACGGACGAATACAACGGCGTTCCTCCCTTCGACGTTCGGCGTTCAGAGTTTGTATCGCTGTGACTTTGATTGGTTCAAGGTTCAGAGGATCTTTGTGACCTTTTGGCGTGGCACCGTCCCGTCCCGCATGGTCCACAGCAGCGATTCCTGCCTGAGTCCCGCGTAAACGCGGAACTCAGACTACCCGTCCGCGAGACTAGTTGTGTGGTGGGAATGAAAATCATGTTGTGTAATCCTCCGCTATGGACAGCAAAACATGCATCAAAAGGTGCAACTACGCAACATAATCAGCCGCGCAGCATTACGTACCTACTCAGCGACGACGATCCCATTCTCCTTGACGAACGCGCCAAAGAGCATGTCGACTTCCTTGATATGCTGGATGAGCCAGTTTCCGAGGAATGTGTCCAGCACGTCCGCCAGAACGTATGTGGCGCCCTCTTCCTCATACTCCAGGACCAAATCCTCCAGCGTCTGCTGCAGTTCATCGTGCAGCGCCTTGTGCGTGGCGAATGCGGGGTACTCGCTGGCGGCCATATGCTTCTCTTCCGTGGCAAAATGCTCCGCCGTGTACTCGCGCAGGAAATTGAGTGTCATCGCGGTCTGCGTCGGCCCCTTCTGCGCCGCCACGGCCTTGGCGGTGGTATTGAAGTGCTCAATCCACGTTTTATGCTGTCCGTCGATCAGTTCAATGCCCACCGAGAGGTTGTCCGACCACTGCAAAGTCTTCATCGTATGCATTCCTATCTGTGAGAGAGAGTCCAGCGCTCTATGCGCGGACCCACATCATTTCCGGCCTCATTACGAAGCGTTTGTAATGCTGTAATAGACTATCGACCTGGTTCTTGAAACAATCTGAAATCCAAAATGTGAGCTCATCGCTTCTTCGCGAGGGAGTAGATGACCACGTGGTTCTCGAAAAACTGGGGGACGTAGAGGAGGGCGCCATTGGATCCCAAGCCGATATCCGCCGGACTGTCGAGCTTGGCAAGCAACATCACATCCTTGCGGTTCGGGGAGACTGTGTACACAGCGCCACCCATGAAATCGGAGACAAGAAACGTCCCGTCGGCCAGCACTTCAATGCCATCCAAGTTGGTGAAGTGCTTGGCCAGCCCGAAAGGCTTCGGCGGAACCACGCCGTGCGGATCCAGTTCATAGAGGTCGTGCAAGTCCCAGCTCACACCGTAGAGCCGCCCCAGATGGAACGTGATTCCATTGATGCTCTCCGGCGCAAGGATCGCACGCTTTTCACCGCGTGGCGTGACGCTGTAGACCTTGCCGGCCGCCGTGTCCGTCACCCAGACATTGTGCCCGTCGGTGGCAAGATCGTTGGCCTTCTTGAACCCCTCTGCCACCACCTCGATCCTGTCTCCCCCATCGGCGCTGCAACGCATCAAACGCGTGTTGTCGTTAAAGTACAAATATCCTCCGAGCAAGCACATTCCCTTGGGCCCGTGCAATGGTGTCCCGACAGATGTGGCGGCCCAGCGGTACTTGCGAACACCCCCGTCCGCATGCAGAAGACTGATGAATCCCTTGCCGTCGTCGCTCCAATACTCGTCCTTCGCCGCATCCACGTTCGAGACGTACGTCCGGTCGTTCGCATCATCCACCACAACGCACTCGGGGGTGCGGAATCCCGTCACCGTCCGGATCTTGCTCGCGGTCCACTTGAGTTCTGGCTTCTGGTTGGAAGCGCAACCCGCAAACAGGAGGACAACTGTCATCGACAGGGCAGAAAGGCGGATGATCATACTTAGCTCCTTGCGATTTCGGCGTGACTGGCGTCAGATGCTGTTGAATATCGCATGCGTGTCATGCATCGGCAAGGCGCCCAGCAAGCTGATGAGCCCGGTTGGTGAGGACGACATCGACACCAAGCGCTACATAGTCACGCGCTTCAGCGACTTCATCGGAATAGAAGAGGTTGCGAACGAGACCCTCCTGTGCGGCGCGCTCCGCGTGCTCGTGCTGCATGTTCCGGAAGAACTGCAGTCGTGTGCATCCGTAGCGAATCGCCGTGTCGATCAGCCGTGGCGTGTCCAATTGATGGGCAAGACAACAACGATCCACTTCTGGTGCAAACTCGCGCGCGGCGGCCAGCACATCTTCATCCCCGGCGATGTAGCCCAGGCGCGTCATGCCGCGCTCCCGCAAAAGCTCTGCCACCAAACGCACCAACTTGCCATTGACGCCGGGATCCTTGATGTGAATGTTGATGCTCACGCGCGCCTCCACCAAGTCGAGCACTTCCTCGAACCGGGGCACGCGCACGCCGCGCCAGCCTTCGCCCAGGCGCATTCCCGCATCAAAGGAGGCGATGGTCTCCCAGTCAAGTTCCGTCACCACTCCCGCCCCGTCGGTTGTGCGGTCGAGACGCGGGTCGTGGCAGACTACGGGCACGCCGTCGCGGCTAAGCCACAGGTCCAGCTCAATCTCGTGAACACCGGGTAGCGCCAGCGCGGCGGCAAAGGCCGGAATGGTGTTTTCCGGACAGACTTCAGACAAGCCCCGGTGGGCGCAGATACGGGGGAAGGACGTCTCTAGGAGCGCGCATTCCCGATCCGGCGCGGGTCGATAGAGACCGGGACGACGGAAGGACTCGATCAAGGCGCGGTGCTCCACCGGCGCCTGCCCATGGCTCGCGGGCTTGACGAAGCGTTCGGACGGATCGAACTCCACCTCGGCCACGCCGACGCGCCCCGCGGCGTCCGTCAGAATCTCTCCGCACGGACTGGCAACGAGACTGTGTCCCCCAATCTCCTCCGTGCCCATGGAGTAACTGGCGCGCAGAAGGTAGACCCCGGCGTCCAACGCACGACAGGCGCTCACAAGCCGAATCCGCTCTGCGGACTCGGAGCGTTGGTAGCTCGGGCACAGGATGATCTGCGGACTCCGCATAGCCAGTGCCTCGAAAAACTCGGGAAAGTAGAGATCGAAACAAGTGGCGAAACCGACCCGCATCCCAGCCAAATCCACCACCACGGGCGCGCCGCCGGCTTCGATGCCGAGGGTTTCGCGCTCCGCCGCGGGCAGGTGGACCTTCGCGTATTCGGCCGCAACGTCTCCCTCGGCGCCAAAGACGCGGGTGACATTGCGACGCTGATGGGCGGAAGTGTCGAGCACGGAGAGTGCCACTAGGCAGCCCAAACGCTGCGCAGTTTGCGCGGCGGCCTCCACCACCCGGATTCCCTCGTTTTGGGCAAAGGGGATGGCGACAGCCGGGTCATCAAGCCCAGGCATATTGGCGTATTCGGGCAGCAATACCAAGTCCGCGTCCCCGGGCTGAAGCGCCTCGAGTCGATCCACCATCCACTGCACACATTCGAGCGCGGCGGCGGCTGTGGATGTCGCGGGGTAGGAAGGCTGAAAAAGCAATGCTTTCATAATGTCCCTTGTGATGTATCCCGTCCGCAGTATTGTGGCACGGACAGTGGAATCCGATGAAACGAGCAAGAGCCCAACAGGATTGTAGAACCCCATGAGAAGCAATGCAAGAACACGCCTCTGCGTGATGCTGATTCTGTTCGGATTTGGTGCATCTCTGCGCAGCGACCTTGCCGACGATGTCCGTGCGAGCATGCGCCAGGCAGGACGGCACTGGGCGACCAAAGTGGCTTCGCACGGAGGCTATGTCTGGGAGTACAGCACCGATTTCGTGACCCGCCGCCGTGGCGAGAGCAAGGATCTGCCCCTATCGACAGTGTGGGTGCAGGCAGGCACCCCCATGGTCGGACAAGCGTTCCTGCGCGCCTACCGGGCCACCGGGGAGACACTCTACTTGGACGCGGCGGTGGCGGCGGCCGAATGCCTGGCATACGGACAACTCGAGAGCGGAGGATGGACCTACAGCATCGAGTTCGACCCCAAGCTCGTGAAACACCACTATCATCACTTTGTCGGAAAGAAGGCGAAGGGACGCAACACGACCACCTTCGACGACAACAACACGCAAAGTGCCACCCGCTTCCTTATGGATGTGGACGCACTCGTCGACAATCCAAAAATCGACGACGCCGTCGCACGTGCGCTCGCCTGCTTTCTCGCCGCCCAGTACAAAGGCGGAAATTGGGATGGTGCCTGGCCCCAGCGCTACGTGCCGCCAAAGAAGGGCTACGGCAGGTACCCCACGTTCAACGACGGCACCATGGGTGATTGTGTGAAAACGATGGTGAAAGCGTATCGCCAGTACGACAAGCCCGAATACCTCGACAGCGTCAAACGGTGCCTGGATTTCTACCTCCGCTCGCAGATCGCCGCCCCCCAGGCCAGTTGGGCCCAGCAGTACGACTCCGATCTGAAGCCCGCCTGGGCGCGACGCTTCGAACCCCCGTCGGTCACCGGCGGCGAGTCATGCGGCAACTGTCATGTGCTCATGGATATGTATGTGGAGTTTGGGGACCAGACCTATCTCGACGCGGTGGGCCGATGCGTCGAGTGGTACCGCAACTCCCGGATCGGGGGGAGAGAGGGAAACGGTCGCTGGGCCCGCTTCTACGAGCTGAAAACCAACAAGCCTCTCTACTTCACGCGCACCTACAAACTCACCTTCAAAGACGACGACCTGCCGGTGCACTATTCCTTCCAGAGCAACTACGGTGTCGATCGCATGATCCGGCACTACGAAGCGTTGCGCAAGAAAGGACGGGACAAGGCATTGGCCCAGCGTGCTCGCACGCCGACCGCCAAGGAATGGCGAAACAAAGCATCTGTGTTGGCCGGAGAGGTGAAAAAGCTGCTCGCGGACCAGGACGAGGAGGGCCGCTGGGTCAGACGGGTGCCCAAGCGCAATCAGTTCCGCGACAGCAAGGGTCGCATCGGCTACCGTGTGGACAAGAACACCATGCTGCAGATGATCTACAGCCGCACTTTCGTCCGAAACATGCGCACACTCAGCGACTATCTCACCGCGACCCAAAAAGGTCCAAAGATCACGGACGAGTAGCACACCCACCACTTGTGAACCCCGCACGTCATGGAGGGCCGATGTCCACAGCGGCCGTGTCTTCCTGGAGGGCGAGCGGCCCGCGAGCCATGCCCTGCGAACTCCGCAAATCACCGTAGGTTGGCTCCAGAGCCGACACGCAGTGCGGAAGGAGAAAGACACAGCCCGGTCTGGGGACCAGGCCTACCTGACCCCGCGCAGGCATTGGGGCGAGCGCGCAGGCATTGCGAATGTGGACCTGATGAGGTACAATCTTGGCAAGACCCTATTCCCTCGGCAAAGGATCATCTGATTGTAAGGAGAGCCAGATTATGTGCGCAACCGAACGGTCTGTTGAAAGCAGCGTGTGTCTGAATCACACCGACCGGCCTGCCGTCGTCCGCTGCAACGCCTGTCACAAACCCCTCTGCGAGGAGTGCATCCTTCGTGTCCAGGACATGAACTTCTGCTCGCAAGTCTGCGTGGACAACTTCCTGAAGTCGGCAGACAACATGGCGACATATCAGGCGGTTCAGAGGGCGCGCCGGCGCAGGAAACTGATCAAGCGGTTCATCATGCTTCTGGTTCTGGGCGCTCTTGGGTATGGCGCCTATTGGTACTTCACCCGCAACCCCGACAAGTTCGAGGAACTGAAGAACAAGGCGAACCAGGCGGTTGAGGAAGGGCGCAAAACCATAAAAGAGGTGAAAGAAGTCACGAAATAGGTCCATGCTCGAGGTCGAACTGCCGCGAAAAGATCCAAGACCGGGGTGAGGGGGGGCAGTGGTTTCGCGTCAGCGGGTCCGGCCCGGCGTGACCTCGCGGGGCAAATGCCGCACAAAGGGAGCTTGGTTTCCCCCAGAAACCGCAGCACCGCTTCGGCAGTAGAAACCAAGCAGTTTTCTAGCCACAATGCCGCTTGCAGACTGGTCGGGGTTCTCCTCCGAAAAAGCATAGCGCAACGGACTTGTGTGGATCGCCAGCGCCGCAAGCAGAGGCAGTGCCACCAGGCCCAGATAGGCAAACATCCCCAGAGAGATTTCAACAGCGTAGGGAAGGTGGATTTCCGTTCGGGAAAGCAGCATCCGTTCCAGAACAAATCCAGCGAGAACCGCAATCGCATAGGCAAGCAGCAAGGCGATGGCGGCTACCCAGCGGGGCGAAATCGCAGGCAGGAATCCCGCGAGCACCTCTCTCAGCGGCAACCATGCGTGCAACGCTGCAAACAGGCTCCATACGAGCGTGAACCCCAGCGCGCAGCGGCGACAGGCCGACCGGTCTTTCAGCGCCTTTCCCAACCCCACCAAAGCCAGTGCGGCAACTCCTCCTCCAACAAGCAGCATGCGCATGACTCAGAGTCTCCTTCCCTTGTCGAACATCTCCGCCGTCCGGTGAAGTTCCGCAAGACTAGTCACCCCGGTCTGCAGCAAGCGCTCCGCATATTCGGGAAGCGTGCCCTCAGCCGAACGCTCCACAGCGGCCTGGAGGTCGTGCATGCTCATGCCCGAGTCCTTGATATGCTCGCGGACACTATTGTCCATCTTCAGTAGCCGAAACACGCCAACCCGACCATGATAACCGCTCTCCTCGCAGAGCTTGCAGCCAACGGATTTGTAGAAAATCCGCGCTTGCCCGGCAGGAGGATCGGGCAGGTTCCAACCCGCCAGTTCCTCCGGCGTGGGCACGTAGGATTCGCGACAGGTGGGGCAGAGTTTTCGGACCAGACGCTGGCAGATGATCGCCTGCAGTCCCGTGTTGATCATGTAGGAACTCAGTCCCAGTTCGTGCAACCGCCCAATGGTCGCCAGCAGCGAGGTGGCGTGGATCGACGAGAACACGAGATGCCCCGTCAGCGCGGCCTGGAAGGCAACGTCCATGGTGGCGGCATCGCGAACCTCGCCGACGAGGATGACGTCCGGATCGTGGCGCATGGAGGCCTTCAGAGCGGAGGCGAATGTGGCGCCCATCTTGGGATTGATGGAGATCTGGGTCGCGTGCTCCAAACGGTACTCGACCGGATCCTCGATCGTCAGGATTCGTCGGCCCGTTCCCGTGATCATGCGCAGCAGCGCGTAGATGGTGGTGGTTTTGCCTGAGCCTGTGGGTCCAGCCATGATGACGATACCCGAGTTCTCGGTGGTCAGCGCGGCGGCGGTCCTCACCATCTCTTTGATCATCCCCATCTCGCCAAGGTCCACGCCGACGCCGCCAGCGCGCAGCAGGCGCACGACCATGGTCTCCCCCTCCATGGCCCAGGCTCGGGCGATGCGCAGGTCGTACATAACCTCGCCTGCCTTGAGGTGACAAGCGCCATCCTGGTTTTCATGTCGCTTCCCCAAGTCCATTCCCGCCGCCGTTTTGATGGCTGCCATGGCCCGGCGCCCCACCTCGGAGGCGATCGTCTCCGGCGCCCGTAGCATCCCATCGACCCGATAGGCGATGTCCACGCCAGATGCGGTGGTGTCAAAATGAATGTCGCTCGCACCTGTCACGATCCCCTGAGAAAGCAACTCCTGAGCGATTTGGAGTCCGGAACTAAGCTTTGCGCCGCGAGAAACGACGGGCTCTCCCGCCCAAGTGTGCAACTGGCAGGGGGGACCGGGGCGGGCCGCAGGGGGCAGACCTCCCAGCGTGGAACGGAACAGTCCCCGCACCCCCAGCCGTATGACAATCAGTGCGACTGCAGGAGGCAAACCCAGAAAGAGTGCGATCAGCAATCCTGCCCTCTGAATGCGCTCGCTGCCAAGATTGCGTGCCGCGACTAGGCGCACGGCGAACATGTGGGACCAAAAGAGAGCGAGAATGCCGCCTAGGAGAAGCGTGTAGCGGTGGACAGGTGGCCCCAATCGCTCTTCGAACTCCACCCGCAGATCTTCCGTAGAAGAACGCGCAGGCGTATGTTGCTCCGCCGCCGGGGGAGGCGCGGGAGGCGCCTGCTGCGCCGTTGCGGGATGCAGACGGAACGACGGATCGATGTTGTGCCAGCGGATCAGCATGGTGCCGTGTTTCGAGCGGACCACGAGACCACGCTCGTCATGAGACACGATTTCCCGGTCCAGGACCCGTCCGTCAGCCAGGGGCACAGACGCGGCGCCAAGGGGAGATACGGCGGTGACCACCAGCGCGACGACTGCCAGAACTGCGCGCAGAACGGTTCGCCCGGTGAAACCTGTTACATGGATTTGCGGCGTGAACAAAAGACGCTATTGTCCCTCATTGTGGCATTTGTTGCCCAAAATGTCGTGTTTTGTCCATCTTTTGGTTTCAGACGGACCGTCGCGAAATTGCAGGCCTTCTCGCGAATGGGAACGGTGCCCACGAGAGGCACCCAAAGATTCAATACGCCGAAGCTAGTGTTCTATTGGAGGTGATGCAAGTGATTCTTACTTTGCGGGAACTGGCCGATCATCTGCGAGTGAACGAGCGCACGATCATGCGCATGCTGAAGACGGGGCAAGTCAAAGGCACCAAAATCGGTGGGCAATGGAGGTTCAATGGGAGTCAGGTGCACAACCTGTTCTTCCCGGACTCGTCACCCGTCGAAGACGCTGTTCCCCTGGACTCTTTGCTCCACCCCAGTCTCGGGCTTCCCCTGAGCCGTGTGATATCCGAAGACCGAATGGTGCTGGACCTCCAGGGGAGGACTGCCGAGGAGATCATCGTGGAATTGACCTCTTCAACCATGCTGAACAAGGTTCTGATGAACGCGGGCGAGCTTCGAGACAAGTGCCTGGCCCGCGAGAAACTGCTTAGCACGGGCGTGGGGGGAGGCGTGGCGATTCCCCACCCTCGTGATCCGCTGACAACCCTCCGGGCACCCGCGATCGTGATCTTCGGGCGATCCAGAGAAGGGGTCGATTTCGGCGCTGTGGATGGCGCGCCCGCCCGCCTTTTCTTCCTTCTCTGCTGCCAGAACATCGAGTTGCATCTGCACCTGATGGGGCGCTTGGCGCAGACATTGAGAACGGAAGGCTTCGCCGATGCCTGTCTGTCGGCCGAGAGCGCCACAGATGTGCTCAGGCTCGTGATGAAAGTGGAGCGCGCCACCTTCCTCGTGTAAGGCTCTGCATGAAGGCCGAGTTTTGGGGTGCGCAGGTCCTTGTGGTTCGGC
>JAGLDW010000493.1 GCA_023145395.1 Lentisphaeria bacterium
TTGCCGACACGGTGATTTGTGGTGATGCCGGGGCCGATTGCGTGAACCAGGATCTTTGCGACGGCTCTGGGGCTTGCATCGACAACGGTTATTGGGCACCGGGAATAAGCTGCGACGACGGGTACGACTGCACGAACCTTGAGATTTGCGATGGGGCCGGCGTTTGTGTCGGCACCTCGGATGACTCGTACTGCGAAGCGATTAACCCAGGAGATTTGTGTCGGCCGGGTTGCTTCGCCAGCGCTGACGGCTGTGGCACGCCGCCGGCTTATCTGGACCTTGTCTGCACCAGCCCGGTTGTGCTTCCCGGGGTCTCGGTGTGCACGGTTGATCTCGACGGCCTTGAGGGACAGAGCAGCTCCGGATGTTTGATTTGTGGTTCCGAGGTGGGGTTGGTGACCCTGGATGTGGCCGATTTCTCGGACGCATTGGACGCTTGCTCACTTGATGGCTGGGCCCTCGAATCTGGAGTGAACTGCTCCAGTGACGTGGCCAACTGCATGCCCGATGCGACGGACCAAAGCTGCTGCGATGACTTCTCGAGTATTTGTACAGACTTGGCGGGGGATAAGGTTCTGCGATCCAACAGGGAGCTGAACTGCAGTCCGACTGATTTGAGGCAGTGGCGTCTTTACAAGACCTTCGACGCGACAGGCCTTGAGGACCTAGAGGTTTGCTTTGATTTCGGGGAGTCTGGAGCCACTTCCAACGAGGCATTACTTGTCTACGCCTCGGATGCTGTAGATGACGACCAGATTTTTTGCCGTCAGGGGGAAGCACGGCTCGGAGAAGACTATACCTTATACCCGTTTTGCGCATCGTTGCCGGCCTGGGCGAACAATAATCCTGCCGTGACCCTGACCTTCATAGCGCATTCGCGCGATGACTGGGACAGCCTCTACCTTGACGACATCGTCGTGCGTGGCTGGCACCAGACCTGCGCTCCAACTTATCAGGATGTTTTTTCTGACGACTTCGATGCCTGCGACTTGACTGACTGGAACGTGAATGGAGCGCCGACTTGTCCCGGCGATTTCTCGTGCGACGGCACCAATAACCTTTGGGCGGAGGGCAGCCCAGATTCGTGGAGCATTGATCGCGTCATCGATATATCCGTTCTCGACGGTTCGGTCGAGTTGTGTTTCGAGTTTGGCGACGACCACGCCGACTTTGGCGATTCAATTCATGTGGAGTTCGACCCAGGCACTGGCTGGCAGACCGCTTGGTACCAGAACGGAAACATGGGCCAAGACAATACCTGCTATCAGGTGTGCGTCAACCTGTCGAACATCGACCCGACCGTGAACCGGAACTCCGCTCTCGGCATACGCTTCACCTTGACCAGCAATGCCTGGAGCGACGAGATCTTCCTCGACAATGTCTTGCTTCGCGGTGCGATTTATTGTGATGGATCGGGTGCGATATTGCTGGGTGCCATGTCCGACGAAACGGGCGGTATTTACAGCTTTACCGCCACGGACCTGTCCGGTGCGCGACTGGATGGGGACATCAATTGTTACTGGGATTTGCCGCCGGTGCCCATAGAGGACTGGAGTCACGTCGAATACATGCCATAATCCAGCGTTGCTGATTCGAAACTCGGAACCTGGCGAGCGGGTTGAGGCCCATTTCATGCCTCAAGGCCAATCGTTTGAGCGAGGTGTGCCGTGGCACGTGGTATTTTCCGTTGGTCGTCCTTGGTGGTTTTGTTCTCCTTTTCAGCTTTTGTCCTTGGCGCTTGTGATTCAGACGTCGGGGGTCCCAATCGCGCGCCGGTGGCCGTGGTCGGTCCGGACGCGGAGGCGGCACTCGGGTCTTCGGTGACTTTGGATGGCAGCGTCAGCTACGATCCGGATGGTGACGCGCTCACATACGCCTGGCAGGTCGTGAGCCGACCGGCGAATTCAACAGCCGAACCTTTGGATGCCGGCAGCCGGCAGACCTCCATGCAGGTGGATGTGTCCGGGATCTATCTGGTGGCCCTGGTGGTCTCCGATGGACAAGCGGATTCGGGGCGGGACGTGATGCAAATCCGGGCGGCCGGCTGCGAAAGCGACGCCGAGTGCGAGGACGAGTTTTTCTGCACGGTCAACCATCGCTGTGAAGGTGGCATGTGCCTGAGTGACGCCATGAATTGTGCGGCGGCCGGCGATGATTGCAATGAGGGCATCTGTGATGAGGATGAGAATGCCTGTGGCAAGCAGGCCTTTTCCGATGGGACCGCCTGCGAGAACGATGACTTGTTTTGTACCGGCATCGAGACTTGCTTGGCAGGGGTGTGCACCAGCGAAGGCAATCCCTGTGACCCGCCCGAATCCTGTGATGATGTGGCGGACACTTGTTCCAGCGCCGGCTGCGGTGACGGTGAGGTCACCGGCTTGGAGCAATGCGACCCCGGGCTGCTTCAGAACGACAATTGCTGCGATGCCACAACCTGCACCTGGATTGCCTTGGGTGAGGTCGATCCGCAGGCTGTTTGTGCTGGTGCCCCCGAATGCCAAGTGGACGTCTGCGATGGTGGCGGCGGTTGCACCACGGTGGTCATGGATGACGGTGCGGATTGCGGTGATGACACGGATAGACTTTGTGACGAACCGGATACCTGCCTGGCTGGAGAATGTGAGGCCAATTTGGCCGGCTTGGGTACCCCCTGTCGGGATGCTTCTGGTGTTTGCGATGCAGCAGAGTTTTGTGACGGTGTGACGGTGGATTGCCCCGAGGACCTGCCGGCAGTGGATGGCACGATCTGCGACAGCGATGGGTTTTTCTGTACGGGCGTTGAGACCTGTCAGCTCGGGGTTTGCGAAAGTCCAGGCAATCCTTGTGCGGTAGAGGCTGACTGCGATGAAGAAAACAACATGTGTGGCGACTGCGGCGACGGCTTTGTGGGAACCGACGAAGTCTGCGATCCGGGCCCACCGCAGAATGACAACTGTTGCAATGTGGCCGATTGCTCGTGGACCGGCTCCGGTGAGGTGGATCCCCAGGGTTCCTGTAGCGGCGCGTCGGACTGTCGTGTAGATGTTTGCGATGGCGGCGGTGGATGCACCGAGGCCTTCGCCGGTGCCGGCACAAACTGCGGCGACGCGGCGACCCAATGCAGCGGCCAGGACACCTGTGATGCGGTCGGCGGTTGCCTGCCCAACGACTTCGACAGCACGACGACTTGTGATGACGTCGGGACCGACTGCGTGAATCAGGACTACTGCGACGGCTCGGGAGGCTGCACCGACAACGGTTTTCGGGCGGAGGGCGACAGTTGCGGCGATGCCGCGACCCAATGCAGCGACCAGGACACCTGCGATGCTGTCGGTGCCTGCTTGCCCAACGACTTCGACAACACGACGACTTGTGATGACGATGGGGACGACTGCGTGAATCAGGACCGCTGTGACGGTTCGGGAGGCTGCACCGACAACGGTTTCTGGGCGGAGGGCGACAGTTGCGGCGACGCTGAGACCGTATGCAGCGGTCAGGATACCTGCGATGCTGCCGGCGGCTGCTTGCCCAACCACTTTGACAACACGACGAATTGTGGTGACGACGAGGCCGAATGCGTGAACCAGGATACTTGCGACGGCTCGGGAGGCTGCACCGACAACGGCTATTGGGTGCCGGGCACCCCCTGCGCGGGCGACGCGTACGCATGTACCGACGATACCTGTCAGGGCGGAGCCTGTATCTCCGTGGCCAATGATGGAAACTGCACAAGCCCCGACCTCTGCGTGCCGGTCTGTTCGCCCGATGCCTCGGGTTGCGTCACCCCGCCGGGTTCGCTGGCGCTCGGCTGTGAAGACCCAATTTTCCTCGACGTGGACACTGTTTCTGACTGCTCCATTACGCTTGCGGGCGGCGGCGACATCACGGACCAGGAGGCGTGTTTGAGTTGCAGCGCCAGCGTGGGGGTGACGACGCTGATCATGACCGATTTCGAAGATGATCTTAATCCGGGCAGCTGCGCTCCAGTGGTCGACCAGGTCGCGGACGGCTGGACCATTGTGCCGGGTACGCGGTGCTACGGAGACGGAACGACCTGTCCCATGTCTGACCCGGACAACCGGGATTGCTGTGACAACCTGATATGCCCCATTGACCTTGCGGGCACCATTGCCTTCCAGGCGGATCGAGACACATGTACTGCCGGAGACCGCCAGTGGAGGCTTCAGCACACCTTCGACACCACCGGGCTTGCTAACCTTGAGCTGTGCTTCGATTACGCCGACAGGCAGGCTGGCGGCGGCAACGATGTCCTTCAAGTGGATGTTTCGGATTCCACCGGCAGTTACCAGGCGGCGGTTTTTTGCGATGTTGACGGACCACGGGCCGGCCTGGAAGATGTTTGGTTCCGCACTTGCGTAGATCTCTCGGGGGCGGCTTCTTTCGTCAACGACAACCAGGCCGTCTCGGTGATTTTCTTTGTGAACTCCAACGACGGCAACAATCGCATCTATATCGATAACATTTCGTTGCGAGGTGAGACCACAGCTTGTCCGGCGGCTCGGGTGGCTGTCATCACGGAGGACTTCAGCGGCTGCAGCGATCCGCTTGTCAGCTGGAACGGCTGGACGGTTGGCGGTGGGGCATCGATAAACTGTAGCGCGAGCTTCAATTGCTACGACGGCAGCGAGAGGGCTTGGGTGGACAACACCAGCGGGGCCACGGGTGAACTTTATCAATACCTCGACATGTTCGCATACAGCGACATCGAGCTTTGCTTCTACTATGGAGAGGACGGCGCCAACGGGGGAGAGATACTCACAGTCGACGTCGACTCTGGGTCGGGCTGGCAGCCGGTGTGGAGCAAGGAAGGGGAGTTCGGTCCGAACAATACCTGCGCGCGGTTTTGTTTGAACCTTTCGGATCTCGATTCGGCGACCGATCACAACGCGAACCTGGGAATCCGTTTCCGGATGCAGGCCGGCGACAAGGAAATCGATCTCGATCAGATCACCCTCACGGCCCATCAGGATTGTAGTGCGCCAGCGTTGGTATCGCTGAGCAACCCGCAGGATCCCGAATCCGACGGCAGCTATGACTTCACGGCCACGGATAGCGACGGCCACCTTAGCGCGGACATCACCTGCCAGTGGGATCCCGATGCGACGCTTTCCGACTGGAGCCACGTTTGGTACCGCCCGGCGGGCATCAACCCGACGAACGTTGATCCCGACCTGCTGTGCATAAACCCCAACTCGTTAGACATCACCGTCCCGGCCGTCATCGATACCGACGCCGGCACGATAAGTGGCGTGGGGCCGGCCGATATCAGGTTTTTCGTGGTGCCCCAGGGCGGCGGTGCCCCCGATCTCGGCGTGTTCGCCTTCGACAATATCGACATCGCCGCGGATGTAAGCGTCAACGGAAGCCGGGCGCTTGTGCTGCTTGCCTGCAACGACCTCACTGTTTCCGCCGACATTTCCGCAACGGGAACCGACGGGGTCATGAATACCAATGGTACCTGTCTTTCAGGCACCGGGGGGGCAGGCGGGTCTGACGGTGGAAGTTGTCCTCTTGAAAACGGACTGGGCCTGGGAGGAGGCGGGGCGGGCGGAGATGCCGGCTGCAATTCCTATATTGATTCCGGAGGCGCGGGTGGCAGCTTCGGAGGTACCGGCGGTGCTGGAGGAGACGGAAATGACTTTGGCGGATGCAGCATCGCAGGTCCAAGCGGCGCGGCACCATACGCTGACGATACCTTGTCTCCATTGTTCGGGGGAAGCGGTGGAGGCGCGGGAGGCGATGATACCGGTGGGCCCGGCGGGGGCGGGGGCGGGGCGGTTCAGCTCAGCGCAGGGGGTGAAATGCACATCGTGTCAACCGCGAGAATATTGGTTTCGGGAGGTGCCGGGGCAGGGGGTCACGATGGTGGCGATTCAAGTCCGGGAGGCGGCGGCGGAAGTGGTGGCACCGTATTGTTGGAAGCGTTCTCTGTCACGGTTGATGGTGTCCTTGCGGCCAACGGTGGCGGCGGCGGAGCCGGTTACGAGGACGATGACGGATGGGGTAGTGGTGTTGCGGCGGACGGACAGCCCGGTACTTTCGATAGCACCCGAGCTGCAGGTGGGCAGGGGTCCGGTATCGGAGGGAGCGGGGGAGAGGGAAGCGGTGGTGCGTTTGGGGACGGAGGTCCCGGGGAGACGAATGAAAATGGTGGAGGCGGCGGCGGGGCAGCCGGTCGCATTCGAATAAACACCTTTTCCGGATCTGCAACGGTCAGTGGCGGCATCTCACCGGATTCGTCGAATGGATACACTCAAGGAACGATTGTGACCTGGTGATTCTCATCCCATAGCGCAAAAGCCCCCGAATGGCGTAGAATCTGCTAAGCTGGTGAGCTGCTAAGCTGATTCGAAACCTGGAATTTAGCGAGCGGGTTGAGGGCCATTTCGTGCCTCAAGTCCAATCGCATGAGCGAGGTGTGTTGTGGCGCGCGCGAAACTTTCTATGTCTTCCCTTGTGGTTTTCCTCCCCTTATTAATGGCCCATTTTTCTAGGGCCTTTTCTGCTGCGGCGTATTGCGCAGTGCTGGCTTTTGTCCTTGGCGGCTGTGATTCGGACGTGGGTGGCCCCAATCGGGTGCCGGTGGCCGTGGCCGGACCGGACGCGGAGGCCGCGCTTGGGGCCTTGGTGGCTTTGGATGGCAGCGGCAGTTACGATCCGGATGGGGACGCGCTCAGCTATGCCTGGCAGGTTTTGAGCCGACCGGAGAATTCGATAGTCGAACCTTTGGATGAAGGTGCCCGGCAGACCTCCCTTTAGGTGGATGTGGGCGGAGTTTACCTGGTGGCCCTGGTGGTTTTTGACGGGCAAGCATACTCGGAGCGCGATGTGATGCAGATTCGGGCTGCCGGTTGTGAGAACAACGCCGAATGCGAAGATGCTCTTTTCTGCACGGTGAACGAGCGCTGTGAAGATGGCCTGTGCTTGAGCGATACAAGGGACTGTGAGCCCGCCGGCGATGACTGCAACGCCGGGGTCTGTGATGAGGCAAGCACGTCCTGCCTGCCTGAAGCCCTCCCGAACGATACCCGCTGCACCGATGACGGTCTGTTCTGTACGGGTGAAGAGATCTGTCGCTCTGGCGCGTGCGTGAGCGCCGGCAATCCCTGTGATCCGGCCAATTCCTGTGACGAAAACGCGGACGCCTGTGGCGGATGTGGAGACGGCGAGGTTTTGGGCTCGGAGGAATGCGATCCCGGGACGCCCCAAAACGACAATTGCTGCGATGAGGCCACCTGCAGGTGGGTTGTGGATGGAGAAGCAGATCCTCAGGACGCCTGTAGCGGCGCGACCGAATGTCAGGCGGATGTCTGTGATGGAGGCGGAAATTGTGCCGTCGCGAACGCGGAAGACGGCACGGCCTGTGGCGACTCCACGGATAGACTCTGCGACGATCCGGATACTTGCCTTGCTGGGCAATGCGAGACAAACCTGGCCGATGCGGATACCCTTTGTAGGGCCGCGGCCGACGGTTGCGATGCGATGGAGTACTGCGACGGTGTGAACGAAGACTGCCCCACGGATGAGGTGGTGGCGGCCGAGGTGCCCTGTCGAGTGCCGACAGGCATCTGTGATGCGGAAGAGGTCTGCGACGGGGTCAACGCATCTTGTCCCGCGGACCTGCGAGTGCAGGCCGGCACTGAATGCCGCCAATCAACAAATGCGGACTGCGATCCGGCTGAAAACTGCGACGGAATCCTGGTGGACTGCCCCGCCGATGTGATGTCGGCAGACGACACGCCCTGCACCGATGACGGCCTTTTCTGCACGGGCCCTGAGACCTGCCAGCTCGGCGTTTGCACCAACGGCGGCAATCCATGCCCGACCCCCGGCGACTGCGACGATGTCAACAATATTTGCGGTGCCTGTGGTGATGGCGTGGTGGGCCCGGACGAGGATTGTGATCCGGGCGCGCCGCAAGGGGACAATTGCTGCAATGTGGGTGATTGCTCCTTGACCAGTTCGGGATTAGTGGACCCCCAGGGCGTCTGCAG
>JAGLDW010000494.1 GCA_023145395.1 Lentisphaeria bacterium
CCGATAGCGATGCCGATAGCGATGCAGAAGAGAAGAGAAGAAGAGAAAGGTGAAAGACATGTTCCAAGGAGTATACGCTGCGTTGTTCACCCCCTTCGATGAAACGGGGGAGATCGTGGAATGTCAGTTGCGCGAGCATGTGGAATGGCTTGTGAAAAAGGGAATCAGCGGCCTCTACATCTGTGGCAACTCGGGCCAGGGAGTCTTTCTCTCCGTCGAGGAGCGGAAACGGGTCCATTCCATTGTCAATGATCAGGTCTCCGGTCGAGCGGAGGTGATCGCCCATGTCGCGGCGCTGAACACCCGCGATGCCAAGACTCTCATCGACCACAGCAACGAGATTGGCCTTGACGCCGTATCCTCGCTGTCGCCGATCTACTGGTCCTACAGTGAGCGGGAAGTTGTCAACTACTACCGTGACATCATGAAGGACTCGGACCTGCCCTGCCTGATGTACGTGAAACCCGGAGCGGGCGCGTCGGAGATCGATGTCCAGACAGTCCTCGAAATTGCCGAGATCCCCGGCATGGTCGGTATGAAGTACACCTCGCCAAATTTCTTCAGGATGCAGGATATCTGCCTGCGCCTGGGTGGAGACTGGGTCGTGCTGTCCGGTCCCGACGAACTCTTCCTGCCAGCCTTGACCATGGGCGTGAGGGGGTCGATCGGAACCACGCAAAATGTCTTTCCCGAGCTGTTCATCGAGATCCACAGGTGTTTCAAGGAAGGCGATCTTCCTCGGGCCATGGCCATCCAGCAGGTCATCACCAGGCTCGTGTCGCTCTACCGTCCGCACGGAGGAGTCGCCGTGGCCCATGCCATGCTGACACTGCGAGGGTTTCCCCTCAGTCTCTGCCGTCCTCCTTTCACCAGGGCGATGCCCGAGCCAGACAGAACCGAAATGCTCGCGAAAACACGCGAAATCATTGCCCGCAGCCCTCTCCCTTTGGAGCTTGAATGTCCTCGTCACTGATCGGGATGCGAACGCTGAAGGTGGATCCGGACCCCTCGACACTGGTCAGGGCGATATGCCCACCAAAGCGCTCGACCAGTTCCTTCACGCCAGCCAACCCCACACCGGTTCCATTGATGTCGCTGGCGCGCGCGTTGGAGGCCCGGTAGAACTCCTGGAACAGCTTTGGGACATCCGCTTCGGGAATGCCCATCCCCGTATCGACAACCGTGAGGCACGCAGTGTCTTCCGATCGGTTCAGAGACACGTGAACCGAGCCTTCCTGCGTGTATTTGACGGCATTTGACACGAGGTTGGAGAGGACCATCTTGAACCCGGACACATCGAACCGGATCGGCATCTGCTCATCAGGGAAGTCCAGAACCAGGGCGAGCCCCTTGGCTTCAGCTTGCTCAAGATACATTCCACATCCTTGCCGCACTTCGGCAACCGCATCGAACACCGTGATATCACTCAGCGGCTCGCCCGCCTGGACGCGGGACAAATGGAGAATGTCCTCCACCATCGAGAGCAACTGGTCCATGCGTCCGCCCACCTTCCCGACCACCTCCACCACCTTCTCGTTGCCGGGGACGGCGTACCTTAGAGCGCTGACCAGCATCTTGGAGGCTGCCACCGGGGATTTCAGCTCATGCACCATGATCCGCATGAACTCGGCCTTCTCCTTCTTAAGACATTTCAGGGTAGCTAGTTCATCGTAGAGCTGCGCATGGTAGAGCGCGTATCCCACCAGCCGGGAAACTTGTTTGAGACGCTTTAGGTCCGCAGTATCGAACGGAGTTCCGCTCTTGCTGTTGATAACCTGGACGACGCCACGCACTTCTCCTTGGAACGAAGCGGGAGCGCACATGACATCGTGCGTGCGAAACTCGTTCTCCTCGTCCCATGAGCGATCAAAAACGAGTTTGGCGTCAACGGCGCCGAGATCTCCATAGGCATCCGGCACAAGGAACGCCCGCTGCTCCCGAGCGCAGAAACCAGCTAGAGAAGTGTCCTTGATCGGCACGCGGATCATGCGGCTGACATTGCCGAGGACCGCGGCGGACTCCAGCTCCTGCGACTCCTTGATGACGAGATATATGGTCGCGCGTTCGGCATGAAGACTTTGCCGCACCACTTCCGTGACATGTCGCAGCACGGCGTGCAAGTCCACATTTCCAACCATCTGGTCATAGAGATCGAAAAGCTCCTGGTCACTGTCCACACCGAGAACGCTTGCATGAGAACTGGCCATTTCCTCCTCCTTTTCCATACCACTTCCAAGTACGCTTGGCTTGCATTCATTCAACGCTGATCTACTGTGGCGATGCAAAGGTGCAACCGCAGAACACCTCGCATGTCAGGATATTCTGGTGGTCATTTGGCTGACGTGTTCTCGGTGGGGAATGAGAGGCTCGGCGATAGCACTGCTCACAGAGATTGAAGACTGCAAGACGACTCGGGTTCTTAATCTAGACTAACGCGAGGGGTGAACTATGCAAGACGGGAAATTCGTCATCTTGTGCATCGATGACGAGGCTGATATCCGCGACAGCCTGCGTATGGTGTTGGAGCCGAATGGATACATCGTGGAGGAAGCCAACGGCGAGGCGACCGGTGTGGAGAAGTACCAGGAGATCAGTCCTGATTTCGTGTTGGTCGATATGATGATGGAAGAGAATGACTCCGGTCTCACTGTCGCCGCCAAGCTCAAGCAACTGGGCAACACGGTTCCAGTGTACATGCTCAGCTCCGTCGTCGATGGACTGGTTCAGAACATGTCGCCGCAGGATCTTGGATTCACGGGTGTTTTTCAGAAACCAGTCGATCCGGAGGTGCTTCTGACTTCGCTGAAAACTCGGCTCAAGGCGTAGAGTGACGATTCGTACTTGAAGGCGATGGGTTTCCAGGCAATGGAACCCCATCGCCTTTTTTTGTTTGCCCACCTGGAGGGCGAGCGGCCCGCGAGCCGTGCCCTACAAACTGCGAACTCCGCACTCCCTGGAGGGCGAGCGGCCCGCGAGCCGTGCCCGGCTACTGAGTCGAGAATCGGAAAGCATACAGATCCGCATCGTGCAATGCGATGCGCAGCCGGACCGCACGCCCCGTCAATGCGCCGAGGTCCGGATCGTCTCTCCAGCTCACGCCCACATCGATTTCATCACCAAAAACTTCGCGGCAATCATCCAGAGCAAACCCTTTGACGACACTCCCATCAAGGTTCTGGATCTCGACGCGAAGCCCCCCTGCCGCGGACGTCGCAACATTGAGCGTCAGCTGATTGCCGGCAAACACGAGCGGCTTGGTGACCAACTCGCCACCGTCCCACCCCGCAAGCACCGACACAAAGCCATCGAGTCGCAATGTGTGGCGCCGAAGCCTGACACCGCCGTCCCGCCAGTTTCCCTCGGCAAGGTATACGGAGAGTTCGCTCGGGCAGCCGGGCATGTGGGATGCGGTTTCCACCAGACCCCAGTTCTGGTAGATGTCTCCGTAGACCCACGCACCGTTCTCGATGGGGCCCGGCCGAACAAAAGCTTCGCCCCACATCGAAAAATGCTCTCGGTCCCGGCTGGTCATGAATCCGGTGTCGCTATAGTCGGTGCCAAAGCGTTCCGACACCTCGCTGATCTGACGATTCAGGTCTGTGAGCATGGCCCGGCCCGTGATGTAGCGAGCAGGAAAGCCGAGTAGGATGTGCGGGGCACGATAGTACGGGAGAATTTGATTGGTGTAGAGCTCAGTTCGACGCTCCGGAATGTACTCCAGCCAGGATGGCTCCGACCAGTGCACGAAGTCGTCCGAAGTGCAGGTCATGATATCACGTCCATCGCGGAACTCCCGGTAGTAGGCACGGTATGTTCCGTGGCTGCCGTCCCAGAAGACGATGTTCTGCGAGTCAAAGGCGCCTTCTGTGAGAACGGGGTCCTTCTGAACTCGCGACCAGGCGATGCCGTCGGGAGATTGAAACGCGAACAGTCCGCCGTCGCTCTTCAGTCCCCCCACTGCCTTGTACTGCGCCTCTGGCGCACAGGCCGGATTCGAATCGCGAAATGGCGTGAAGTTGTGAGATCCCTTGCACACACCCAGGAGGATGTTGTTTTGCTTCGTCCCCTCGAAATCGACAATGCCCAGAGTGGGTCTGCGCCAGTGGATCCCATCGTCACTCTCCGCATAGCAGGTGACTTGCCCATGCGGGTACGACACCTTGCCGCCGTGCCAGTCAAGCTCGGAACCACGGTAGTACATGCGGTACAGATCACCATCATGAAACACCGTTGCAAAGGCGCAATTGTCGCCCTCCCACGGTGCGTCGCAGGTGAGAACGATCTCTCTCGGCACAGGACGGTTCAGCACGCGCCTAAGGTCCCGCATGGACTCGATCAACGCGTCATCGACGAAAAGCTCACGCCTGGAATCAATCTTGATTGTGTCCACGTCTACCCCCGGTTGCAGGAAGTCGTTGAGAAAGCATGGCTGCGAATGTTATCGATGATTTCTCGAGTGCCTGCCGAGAGACCAGTCTGTTCCGCGATGCGCTCCAGTTGCACGGCCAGCAAAGCCTTGCGAACGTCGTCCAAACGCGCGTAGTCCTTGAAGCATTTTGCGAGCCCTGCCGCCATGTGGGCATTCATACCATCCAGGTGCAGAATCAGATCGGTGATCAGTGTGTAGCCGCGTCCCGACACATGGTGAAGCGAAGGGAGATTGCGGGCGAAGGCACCATGGACACTGCGCACGCGATTTGGATTGGCGAGGTCGAACAGATCATCGGTCACAAGCTGCCCCACATCCGTGAACGCCCGCTCCAGCGGCGCCCCCGCCTGTAGTGCAAACCACTTGTTCATGACGTTGAAATCTGAGTGCCAGCGGTCGCGGAACTCGGTCAGCGCCCATTCGCGACCCAGGGTGTCGTTTCGACAAAGCGCTTCCAGTGCGGCGATTGTTTCCGTCATGCAGATGGCTTCTCCAAACTGCTCTCTCGCCAGACATTCCGCCCCGTCCTCGCGATGGCTCAAAATGTGCAGGCACCGAGCGCGGAGAGCTCGTCGGCCCATCGCCTCCTGATCCATGGTGTGCCCCGCATCGCGCAATCTCTGGTATAGATCCAGCAACTGGCTGGCGGCGCGGTCCGCAAACGCCTGGAGAAGGAGACGCCGCGCGATGTCCGCATTCGCGAAGTCACACTCGTTGCGCTCCTGGTTGAGTTCAGCCACTGTGGGTAGGACCAGCGTGCAGGCCCGAAACGCGCAATCTCCAGCCGCATCGTCAAGCAGTGTCCCAAACGCCTCCAGGAGGTCGTCGGACACGGAGGGCGCCTCGTCGTCGCGGAGTGTCTCGATCATCCCGCCAAGTGCGGTGGTCAGCAGGCGCTGGGCGGCGTCGTAGCGGTTGAAGGAGTCGCTGTCCTGCGACATGAGCAGGCGCAGGTCGGAGTCCGAGTAGTCGAAGCGCATCTTCACGGGTGCCGAGAACGAGCGGAGCAGCGACGGCACGGGCCATTCGGAAACCTCTTCGAAGATCAGCTCGTGTTCTGCTTCCGCAAGCATGCAGACAAGCTCGCCATCCACCACGCGGGACTCCACGCACCCAGGGCGCAGTGTCGTCGGAAGTTCTTGTCCATCCTGTCCCAGCAGGCCCAGCGTCATCGGGATCAGAAATGGCTCTTTCGGGCTTCCGTCGGGAGTTGGCGCGCAGGACTGTGCGACACGCAGCGTGTAGACCCTTGTCTCGGGGTCATACTCGCCCGTTGCCTCGATCTCGGGAGTGCCCGCCTGACTATACCAGCGGCGGAACTGTGGAAACGCCACGTCATTCGCCTGCTCCATCGCCTGTAGGAAATCCTCGCAGGTCACGGCGGAGCCGTCATGCCGTTCGAAATACAGGGCCATTCCACGCCGGAAACCATCATGTCCTAGAAGCGTCTGGAGCATGCGGATGACCTCGGCGCCCTTCTCATACACGGTGGAGGTGTAGAAGTTGTCGATCGCCGTATAGGATTCGGGGCGAATGCAGTGCGCATTCGGGCCGG